>CAYLJQ010000832.1:0-3200 GCA_964383955.1 uncultured Heliomicrobium sp.
GTCGTTGCTTTTCAATCCAAAAATGGCTTTTGCGGCGCCTCCCGAATCATCGGCTTTGATGATGGCGGCAAAGGTGCGTTTCATTGAAGCCAGCGCGTCCGGGTGCAGCAGGCTGGCGCATTTATCCCAGTTCCCGGTTTGCATTGCGGCGAAGTAAGCCTTGGCCGCTGCTTCAGGAGACTCTGCCGTTGTTTGAGCAAACGCCGAAACGGCCAGCAAAACGATCAGTGAAAAGGCAAAGGCTGTTTTGAGGAAAAAGGTTTTCATCAGTTTGTCGGTCTCCAAAATTGGGTTCATGTGCGGGGACGGATTGGGAAACAGAATCACTTTCCGATTTCAATCTGCTGCTTCAGCGACACCGCATCGCGATTTTGCGGGTCAATATCCAGGGCTTGCTTGCAGTGCGCCAAAGCTCTGGCGCGGTCGTTGCGGGACAAATAAATCCTGCCCAGCATGATGTGCGCTTCGATCAATCTGGGATTCCAGGAAACCGCAGCGTGAAATGACTTCAGCGCATTTTCAGTTTCGTTGCGATGCGAATAAATGACTCCGCGCAAAAAATATCCATCGGCATTTGCCGTATCCACAGCCAGCAATTGCTGCAACTCTGTCATCGCTTCGGCTTCTTTGTTCGAAGCAATCAACTGGCGAATGCGATCCAGAGTTTGCTGCTGAGCGATCTGCTGCGGCGTTGTGTGAGACGTTTGCGGTGTTTGCTGGCGGGCGAATTTCGCCAATTCAGCGGGATTCAATTCCTCTTTCATTCGGGCAAGCACAGGAATTTTGTCAGGCGTGACCGCCCAGCGCGCATAAGCGCTTAGGTAACGTTTGGCTTCATTATCCGCTTTGGCGGCGTCATCTGGTTTTCCCGCCGAAGCCAGAGCTTTGGACAACACAAACCAGGCTTCGCCATCCCGCGGATTAACCCCGGTGGCGGCGCGCAACTGTTGGGCAGCGTCTTCAAATCCCTGGTTTCGCCAGGCAGCGTATCCGTAATTGAACCTGTAAGTTCCGTCGTTGGAATTATTCGTAATTGCGCGTTGCAAATAGCTAAGCGCACGCGCATTTTCCCCTTTGGCTGCCAGCGCGGCTCCGGCGTTATTCAAGACTTCCGTCAGGGGAGCAATCGTGGCCAAGGTTTCCAGCGCAGCAGCCGACGCGTCATAAGCGCCCGATTTGAATGCCGCCAGACCCAGGTAAAACAGGCTTTCTTCGTAATGCGGATCGTCTTTGGACAGTTGTTTGAGCGTTCCGACCGCTTCTTCAAAATCCGTCTGCCGGTAATTCAGCAAGCCGAGTTCGTAAATCGCCTGGGCGTAATGACCGGGCGCTCCGGCGCTGTCGTGTTCCTGAATTGCCCGCTTCAAAAAGGTTTCGCGCAATGTTAGATCAAGCGTCTGAACGCCTTTGACATAACTTTCATACGCGCGCGGAGGGACTTTTGTGGCGCGGCGAACCACTTGTTCCTTGGTGTAACTCAACGACGGATTGCGTTCGTACAGAACATGCCAGGCCAGTTGCCCCTGCATTTGCTGCAAATCAGACAGCGGGCCGCTGAAGTTGAAAACTTTGTTGCCAATCAATCGCCCCGCCTGCGTTTCAATCAGCCGGGCAGAAATGGCAATCGAAACATTCTGCTTGTCGCCGCCAATATCGTATTCGCCAATGATGGCCAAATTCGCTTTTGAGGCTTCGGCAACGCGGATCATCGCCGCGCGCGTCAGCAAATCGGCGGGATTCAATCCCACCTGCTCAAATGCCTGCGCGCGCTCTTCCGCACTGATCACCATCACGCCCGGCGCGTCCAGAATATCCGCCAGCAAAATGGCGAAACTTTCCCGAATCCAATTGTGCTGCGCCGATTGCGAGCGGTTCTCGAACGGCATGACAATGACCACATCCGCCGCCATCGCTTTCACCGCTGGCAACACAATCAGGCAAACAGCCAGAAAAACAATTTTGAATCTAAGTTTGTTGGACATTGCCGAAATCATAGTTGGCAGATTGTTGGAACGCAAAAACCAGAGTTACAACGGTATGTTCCCGTGCTTGCGCGGAGGATTTGTGTCGCGCTTGTTTTCCAGCAACTTCAAGGCGCGAATCAATTTTCGCCGCGTGTGTTTCGGTTCGATGACTTCGTCCACAAAGCCGCGTTCGGCGGCAACGTACGGCGAAGCGAATTTGTCCTGATATTCCTCAATCTTCTCTTTGCGGGCAGCTTGTAAATCGGCGGCGCTGGAAAGTTCCCGGCGGTACAGAATCCCGACGGCGCCTTCGGCTCCCATCACGGCGATTTCTGCCGTCGGGTAGGCAAAGTTGACGTCCGTCCGGCAATGCTTCGATCCCATCACGCAATAGGCGCCGCCATAGGCTTTGCGAGTGACAACGGTGATTTTCGGCACCGTCGCTTCGGCATATGCGTACAGCAGCTTGGCTCCGTGGCGAATAATGCCGCCGTATTCCTGGCTGACGCCGGGCAAGAAACCTGGAACGTCTTCAAAGGTAATGATTGGGATGTTGAAACAGTCGCAGAACCGCACGAACCGCGCCGCTTTAACCGAAGCGTCAATGTCCAAAACTCCAGCCAGAAAGTTCGGCTGGTTGGCGACAATGCCCACCGATTGACCGTTCAGCCGCGCAAAGCCGATGACGATGTTGCGGGCAAAATGCTCCTGAATTTCAAAGAAGTAGGCGTTGTCTACGACTTTGGTGATGATCTGGCGAATGTCGTACGGCTTGTTCGATTCCGGCGGAACGACTGTGTTCAGAGCTTCGTCGCTGCGGTCAATCGGATCATCACAAGCCACGCGCGGAGGATCGTCCATGTTATTCGACGGCATGAAAGACAGCAGTTCGCGGATCAGCCGCAAACAGTCTTCTTCGTTTTCCGCCGCGAAATGCGCCACGCCGCTGGTCGAATTGTGCGTCATCGCACCGCCCAGTTGTTCTTTGGTCACGTCTTCGTGGGTGACAGTTTTGATGACGTCCGGGCCAGTGATGAACATATAACTGCTGTCTTTGACCATCACGGTGAAATCGGTAATTGCTGGCGAATAAACGGCTCCGCCAGCGCATGGCCCCATAATCGCGGAAATCTGCGGCACGACTCCTGAAGCCAGCGTGTTGCGTAAAAAAATGTCTGCGTATCCGCCCAGACTGACGACGCCTTCCTGAATTCGCGCGCCGCCGGAATCGTTCAG
>CAYLJQ010000833.1:0-3198 GCA_964383955.1 uncultured Heliomicrobium sp.
ATCGAAATGAGATTTTCACTCCTGATGGCAAGCAGACCCTGACCGCCGAAAAATTGTCCGCCTTGCACGTTCAAGCCATGAAGGCTTCGACCGACCGGATGATCAATGAATCGCTCTATGAAGAGGTGAAGAAGGGACGCGTTAACCAGGTTCCAGAGGCTTTTTCCGATCCTAAAACGGCAGCCCTGAAACAAAAGCTTGGGGAATTGCAGGTTGAGCAATCTCAGTTGAGTGTCAAATATGGTCCGGAAAATCCCAAGGTTGCTGAGGTCGAGCAGAAAATCAAAGTCCTGCAGGGACAGATCGCTGACAACCAGCGGGCAATGGAAGATAAGTTGAAAGGGGATTACGAACGGTCGGTGCGTGCTGAAGTCGAGATGAAGCGCGCACTCGAAGTCGCCAAAACTGAAACAGTTCAACAGAATCTAGGGGGAATTCGATTCGCGACGCTTCAGGCGGAACTCGATACCGCCAGAAATCTTTATACGGAATTCCTGAATAAGACTAAACAAGCTGATTTGCAGCTTGTTGAACAACACAGAAATTTGAAGGTCGTGGAAACGGCAGAGCTGCCCAGTTCGCCGATTGGTCCACAGCGATTGCGGACAATCTTTATTGGTTTTCTGGTGAGTTTGGTTGCCGGAATCGGGCTGGCGTTTTTCCTGGAGTATCTGGATAACACGGTCAAGAGCGTCGAAGACATTGAGCGAATTGCTCAATTGCCGACTTTGGCGGTGATTCCTTCCATCGCGACGATTTCCGCGAAAAACATGCCAAGCCAAAAGAAAAAAGGCGAACAGTCCCAATCAATTACCGTTAGATCGGCGGCTGATTCGGCGATGGCGGTTTCTCCTGGAAATGGAAAACTGACCAAACTGGTTACGCTTGATCAATTGTCATCGGTGGTGGAAGCCTATCGAATGTTGCGGACCTCGGTTTTGCTTTCTGCGGCTGGCAATCCGCCGAAGACAATTCTTTTCACCAGCGGACAGCCGGGCGAAGGCAAAACTACGACGGCAATCAACACTGCAATTTCGCTTTCACAACTTGGAGCGTCAGTATTGTTGATTGACGCAGACTTGCGCCGCCCGACCGTGCATCGGGTTTTCAAGATGGGGCAATCGCAAGGGCTTTCAACCTACCTTTCCCGCCAGGTTGAAATTGATCCGCTGATCAATAAATTGTGGGTTCCGAACTTGTCTGTGCTTCCTTGCGGCCCAATTCCGCCGAACCCTGCTGAATTGATCAGCTCGGAAAGAATGCGGCTACTGCTGAAAGAGCTTGGACAAAAGTATGACCACATTCTGATTGACTCGCCGCCGTTAATTAACGTTACCGATCCAGTCATTCTTTCGACAATGGTGGATGGCGTGATTCTGGTAGTTCAGGCTGGCCGCAGCACTCGCGACATCGTTCGTCGTGCCCGTCAGGAATTGGGCAGCGTTGGCGCAAAAATCTTTGGTGTCGTGCTGAACAATTTGGACATCAAACGGGAAGGCTATGACTCTTACTTAGCCACCTACGGAAACTACGGTTACGGCGAAAAACAAGCAGCACGCCGTTAGGCATTTCAGCGGGGAGAGCGAACTTAATAAGTCTTGCTCTCCCCATTTTATTTTTCGATTACGACCTCTAGTTGAAGACTCCTGTTGCCCTGATCATCTTTAACCGTCCAGCCAACACCGCTCGCGTGTTGGAAGCAATCTCTTACGCCAAACCGAAACAACTATTGGTTATTGCCGATGGGCCGCGTCCTGATAAGCCCGGCGATGCGGAAAAGTGCGAGGCTGCGCGCGCTGTCATCAAGCAGGTGAATTGGGATTGCGATGTTATAACCAACTTCTCCGATACCAATTTAGGATGTGGTTTGCGGCCTGCCACTGGCATTCGCTGGGTTTTCGATACCGTCGAAGAAGCGATTATTCTGGAAGATGATTGCCTGCCGCATCCAACCTTCTTTCCCTATTGCGAAGAATTGCTTGATCGATACCGTGATGACGAGCGCGTCATGATGATCGGAGGCGTCAATTTTATGGGAGAGTTGAAATCGCCATTGCAGAGTTATCATTTTTCTCGTTTTGGAAGTTCCTGGGGCTGGGCTTCGTGGCGACGGGCCTGGAAGCATTTTGATTACGATATGAAATTGTGGCCACGGGTATGCGAAGCGAAAATTCTGGAGCAGATGTTTCCTGATCCGGTTCACTGTCAGTACTGGAAGGAAAAATTTCAGCATGTTTATGACAGTAAAGCTGATGACATTTGGGACTATCAATGGTTGCTTGCCTGCTGGATCAACAGCGGTTTTCGCGTTTTTCCCGATGCAAACCTGATTTCAAACATAGGCTTCGGCGAAGACGCGACTCACACATTTGGCAGCGGGCCGTATTCAAATATGCAAACCGCTGGGATTGAACTCCCGCTCAAACATCCGCCTTTTGTCTTTCACAGCACAGAAACAGACAATTTGATTCAGGAAAATTTCTGCGTCATGGAAGGATGGCGCAAGCCGCCGCCAGCGAATATCGCGACGCGCATCGCCAGAAAATTCGGGCTGGCCAGCTAACTGGTGAATGCGAATTCTGCACTTTTCGACTGAGGATATTACCGGCGGAGCGGCGAAAGCGGCTTACCGGCTGCACTCGACTTTGCGTGAAGCTGGACACCAGTCGCGAATGGTCGTCTTGCACAAAAAATCAGAAGACGACAGTGTGATCCAATTGCCGCCAGCCGAACCTCACCCCTGGGCTTCCAGGTTTGAACGATTGCGAAATCAGATTCCCGGATTGCGTCGTATTCCGCCGGTTGCAAATTACACCTTCAACTTTGACCCTGAACCGCAAGCTAACTTTCAATCGTTGCTGACCAGTCAAACGGAGCCGCCTGAAATCCTTTGCCTGCACTGGATCAATGGATTTTTGAACGTAAAAGCGATTCGCCAGCTTTACGATCGCTTTCAATGTCCTATTGTCTGGGTGATGGCGGATCAGGAACCTTTGACTGGTGGATGCCATTACTCATTTGGCTGCGAAGGCTTCAAGCTTGAATGTGGAAATTGTCCGCAGCTTACTCCGTCCCATGCGGCTGATCATTCACACACGGTATGGCAGCGAAAAAGGGAATTGCTTTCCGATCTGCCGATTTGTTTTGTCGCGCCGACAAGCTGGGGCAGAGAGAGGCTTCAACAAAGCTCACTCTTTC
>CAYLJQ010000834.1:0-3194 GCA_964383955.1 uncultured Heliomicrobium sp.
ATTTGAAGCCGGTTGGTTCCGGCGTAGCAGTAAAGCAATGGCCTTCGCCAGGTTCGCGAGTGCGGCCTGGCGAAGATTGCAAAGTGGAATTTCAGTAATGGTGACTTTGAGCGAGATCGCAAATCATATTGGGGCGCGCGCCAGCGGCAATCAAAGCGGAAAGCTTGATGCCGCTGTTGGCGCTTTCAGCTCATCGGTCACACATGATTCGCGCCGCGTGATGCCGGGCGGCATTTTCGTTGCGATTAAGGGCGCACAATCCGACGGGAACAGTTTCGTCGGCGAAGCAACGAAACGCGGCGCGAGTGCAATTATCACAGAACAGCCACGCCCAGCGGATTTCAAGGGCGTCTGGCTGCAAGTTCGCGATGCGCGAATTGCGCTGGCAAAAGTTGCCGCGCTGGTTCATGGATTTCCTTCGTCGAAATTGACGCTGGTAGGGCTGACGGGAACGAACGGCAAAACAACCACTGCGCATCTGGTGGATTCGATTTTTGCCGCCGCTGGCAAAAAGACTGCGTTGATGGGCACCATCGCTTATCGCATTGGCGTTGAAAAAATAGACGCCGAATTCACGACGCCCGAAGCGCCGGAAATTCAAAACTTTTTGCGCCGCGCAGTGGAAACCGGAGCCACACACGCAACAATGGAAGTTTCCTCCATCGCCCTGGAAATGCACCGCGCCGACGAATTGCAATTTGCCGCCGCCGCATTCACCAATTTGACGCAAGACCATCTGGATTATCACGGCACGATGGAAAATTACTTCGCGTCGAAAAAGAAGCTATTTGACGGCAGCATTGGCAAACGGCCAGCGCATTCGGTTCTGAATTTCGACGATCCGAAAGGTGTGGAGCTAAAAGACGTTTGCGGCGAAACGGCGATGAGCTACGCCCTGAATGCCGAAGCCGACATTTCAACCAAGGAAAAACATTTCGGCCTGGAAGGATTGCGATTCACAGCGCAAACCCCGGCGGGCAAAATTGAAATTGTTTCGTCGCTGGTGGGGCGTCCGCACGCGTACAACTCGTTATGCGCGATTGGAGTTGGGTTGGCGCTGGGAATTGACCGCGACGTGATTGCCGCTGGAATCAATCAGTGCAAAGGAGTCGCCGGACGTTTTGAGCGTGTCAGTAACACCAGTGACGGTGATGACATTACGGTTGTCGTTGATTACGCGCACACGCCTGACGCATTGGCGAATACGCTGACCACAGTGCAAGTCGCGCAGGCGCCGAAAAATGGAAAACGCGGCAAAGTCATCACGGTGATGGGATGCGGCGGCGACCGCGACCGAGGCAAGCGCCCGATTATGGGTGAAGTCGCCGCGAAGCAAAGTGATTTTGTCATTGCTACATCAGACAATCCGCGCAGCGAAAACCCCGTCATGATTTTGAACGACATTCGCATTGGACTGGATCGCGTCGGTAAAACATATGAGTTGATTGTTGATCGCCGCGAAGCGATTTTTCGCGCGATAAGTCAGGCAAAACCTGGCGATGTCGTCATCATCGCTGGCAAAGGTCACGAGACATATCAAATTCTACCGACCGGCAAAATTGATTTTGACGACCGCGAAGTTGCGCGCGAAGCATTGGCGGAAAGGCGAAATTCATAGCCCGCTGTATTGAGTTGTGTTGAGTCAGTACCGCGACCGGTAGGGAGGGGGTAGCGTATCAATACTCGCTCCCTACCGGTCGCGGTACTGATCCGGAGAGTCAGTGAACTTGATCGAAATTGCGCGCGAATGCGCCGCCAGTCAGATGTTGAATGGAAGCTTGGCTGAATGGGAGCCAACTGGCTTCGCAATTGATTCACGCGCGGTTAAACCCGGCGATTTGTTCGTCGCCTTGCCGGGTGAGCGAGTTGACGGTCATCAGTTTGTTCGTCAGGTCTTTGAAAATGGAGCTTGCGCAGCGATGGTGGTTCACCAGCGCCTGCCGTTCGCCAGCCAGCTTGGCGATCTGGCCGACAAACTGTTGTTTGTCGAAAACACCGCTTGCGCGTTGCAACAATTGGCTTCGCGAATCCTGGCGAAATGGCATCGTCCGGTAATTGCCGTCACCGGTAGCGCAGGGAAAACGACGATCAAGGATTTGACGGCGCACGTGATGGCCGCCGCCGGAAACGTGCTGAAATCCCTTGGCAATCTGAATACAAGTTACGGCTTGCCGCTGACCGTTTCGCGAATGATCACTGCTGGAGCAAAGCCCGGCGATTTTGATTTTGCCGTGCTGGAAATGGGAATGAGTTCTTTTGGCGAAATCGCCCGATTGACTGACATCGCGCCTCCAACGGTAGGAATCGTCGGCAATGTAGGCGTCGCACATATCGAATTTTTCGGCTCGCAGGATCGTATTGCTCGCGCGAAAGCTGAGTTGGTCGAAGGCATTAAACCGGGCGGCACGGCTGTTCTGAACGCCGACGATCCGCGCGTAATTGCAATGCAACGGCTTCGTGAGGATGCCGCCGTCGTCAGTTTCGGAATTGATTCGGCTGCCGACGTAACGGCGAGTGAAATTGCCAGCGCTGATGATTTGACCGCCACACGGTTTGTTTTGAAAACGCCGGATGGCGAAGCCGAAGTCGCGTTGCCGTTGATTGGCCGCCACAACGTTTACAACGCATTGGCTGCGGCTGGGGCGGCGCACACATTTGGGCTTTCGGCAGAAACGATTGCCAAACAGCTTTCGACTGCAGTTCCATCGAAAATGCGCGGAGAGTTGATTCGCTTTGCGAACGGCGTGACAGTGATTGACGACTCGTATAACTCCAACCCGAAAGCGCTGATTGAAGCTGTTCGCGCGATGGCTGAAGCCAAAGGCTTCACGCGGCGAGTTGTTGTCGCAGGGGAAATGCTGGAACTTGGCCAGCAAGGTGCTGAGCTTCATCGCCAGTGCGGACGGGAAATCGCAGCGATGGGAATTGATGTTTTGATTGGCGTGCGCGGTTTGGCAAAAGAAATGGTTGCGGAAGCCAAACGCTCTGGAAGCGGCATTGCAGTGTTTTGCGAATCCCCCGAAGAAGCGGCTGAAAAATTGATCGCCGAAGCTCACCCTGGCGATTTGGTGTTGGTTAAAGGTTCGCGCGGAGTCCGAACGGAAAAAGTGATTGAGCGGTTGTGCGCCGCATTCGGTTCTGCGACGAAAAATTAAGAGTGCAGGTAGGAGCGAATGTTCTATCACCTTTTATAT
>CAYLJQ010000835.1:0-3188 GCA_964383955.1 uncultured Heliomicrobium sp.
CAATGGATTAAACTTCGGTTTACTTCACTGATGTTACGCAATAGTAAATCTTACAAAGCGTTTGACAGATTCTTCGTCCCGATAGGGACAATTGAAATTAGCCCGGCGATTCATCGCCGGGTGGCGGAACTTCCAGCCGCGTCCTGTAAGGACGCTTGAGCCTTCAGTTGCCGGAAATTCAAGCGTCCCTACAGGACGCTGGCTCACTGCTGTTTTTCCCGGCAGTGAACTGCCGGGCTACTGTCAAACCGTCCCTGACGGGACGAAAACTATGTCAGTTCAATGCTCATTTCTTTAGCGCGTAACCTCAGTTACTTCAATGTCTCAATCGAAAGGTTTTCCCCGCTGCTTTCATGAGTTCCTGCTCTATCTCCGCGCCTGTCGCGTTCATCATCTTCAAACGCCCGGAATTGACAGCAAAAGTCTTTGAGGCCATACGCCTGGCTCAACCGTCAACTTTGGTTGTCATCGCTGACGGAGCGCGAGCCGATAAGAAAGGCGAAGCCGAAGCTTGTGCGGCGGCACGCGCAGTGACTGAAAAAATTGACTGGCCATGCCGTGTTGTCAGACATTATGCGGACAAAAATCTTGGCTGCCGTGACCGAGTTTCCAGTGGACTTGATTTGGTTTTTGAAGAGTTCGACCGAGCCATTATTTTAGAAGACGATTGCGTGCCGGAACCGAGCTTTTTTCGGTTTTGCGATGATCTGCTGGAATACTACAGGGATAATGAACGCGTGATGGCTATTTCAGGCGACAATTTTCAATTTGGCAATCGGCAAATTGAGCACAGTTATTATTTTTCACGCTACCCACACGTTTGGGGATGGGCGACCTGGCGGCGAGCTTGGAGGCATTACGATGTGACAATGCGCGATTGGCCGCACTACCGAGATAATGGCTGGCTGACAGAACTCTTTGACGAAGTGAAAACAATCAGCTTCTGGCAAGGCATCTTTCAATCTGTATATGAAGAAAAGATTGACACTTGGGATCATCAATGGACGTATGCTTGCTGGCGACAAAATGGCTTGACTGCCTTGCCAAGCGTCAACTTAGTGTCAAACATTGGCTTTGGAGAAGACGCCACACATACACGCCGGAGCGGCTTATTTAGTTATCTACCGGTCAAATCCTTGGATTTTCCATTACAACATCCGACTTCTTTAGTACGCGACTCTCAAGCTGACAATTACACACAACACTACAATTTCGATTACACTCTGATGGGGCGCATCCGCCGTAGAATCAAGATGCTTAGAAATCAGTTGTTTTAGAACAACACTCTTGCGCTCAGAACTTCCTATGAATACCGATCTAAAACAAATCATCCTGCTTGCTATTGCCATCACTGTGCCTCTGATATTGCTGCTGACCAAGCGCCACCGGCTCTTGCTTGTTTGGGTTTGTTTTACTTTTTCGGTGCAAATTTTCGATACATCAATGGTTACCAACCTGCCTGCTGGACGTATTGTGGGCCTTCTTTTTATGCCTCGCGCAATTTTCCAGTTGCGAGAATGGATCAAATTGCCGCCCGCGCGTGCTTGGATGATCAACTTTGGCTGGCTGGTGGTGTTAGGAATTGCCTTCGGTTTTTTGTGGCCCTGGCCCGATACTACTTTCACACGGCCATATACGCTTACTGCTCCGGGAAAAACTATAGTTTTTCTGGTGCGGTTGCTTACCGACCTATCATTGACAATTTTCATTGCTGAGCAAGTGTTGCGTGGCGGCGCATTGCGACTAATTGGCCGCGCACTGATGGCAGGAGCGACTTTAAGCGCGGTGATTGGAATTCTCCATTTTGTTACTCAGATTGATCTTTATTACATCATCACAGGAACAGGAGAGCAGATTCTTCATCTTGGACGTGCCAGAGGTTTAGTAGGTGAACCTCGTGCTCTAGGGCTGAATTGCGCCTATGGAGTAATGATCTTGCTAATCGGCCGTCGTCAGATTTCGCGGTTTTGGCCGCTGCTTTTGCTAGTGAACGTCGTGACTCTTCTACTAACCTATTCGGCCAGCTCAATTGCACTCTTCTTTGCCGGGACGGTAGTAGCGCTGGTTTTCTTCTCAAACAGCGAACGGCTGACTATGGCGGGAGTCGTGGCAGCAGCATTGACCATTGCTTTTCTTACTTCAGTCTTGCTTCCTCAACAATTTGATTTGGCAGTGCAGACTTTGAGCCTACGCTTCGATCCCGATTATAAATTAGCCGGAATCCCGCCAGGCACATTTGGTCAAGAGATTGCTTACCGCTTAGACGTATTCGATGCCTGTGCGTTGTTATTTTTACTCGATCAACCTCTTTATGCCCTACTCGGCACCGGCCCTGGACTCATTCCTTTACCCGCATCTGAATACGTGCCGCCAGGTATTTATAGTCTGATTTGGACACCAGAAACAGGAATTAATAGTCCGCCCTATCACGGCCCCCTGCTTGAAATAGGAAATGGCGGCGTGCTCAGTCTGACACTATGGTTGATTCAGGTAATCTGGTGCTGGAATGCGCTCAGACGTCTATCCAATTTATTCCCTAATTCTAAAGATGATAATGGTGACGATTGGCGTTTTGGTGCAGCGATATTTTTAACAGGCGCAGTTTTTTATATTGTGCAGGTTAGCTATACCCCGTTGTGGTGCATTTTCCTTGCGACTGGTTGGGTAGCTTGTAAGCATGTCCAGCGCCTTGCCTCATCCACTCAAGGTTTACATGCTGCACCGACCGCAATCAATCGCTACAGCCCAGCAACGCAGGGAGCCGACTTGTAATGCACTCCACCATTCGCTGCGTCGTGCCAACACTCAATAGCGCCGAAACTCTGGACATGACGCTGTTGTCGCTACACAACCAACAAAAAATCAACGTTGAAGTAGTTGTCGCCGATAGCGGTTCGACGGATGGAACATTGGAAATATGTCAACGGTGGAACACACCCGTGGTTTATGTCCCACCGGGCAATATGTACCAGGCAGTGAATAGCGGGCTGAAAGAAAGCCAAAGTGAATGGCTGGCTTATCTTAACTCTGACGATTGGATTTATTCCGACAGCTTTTCCCGGTTGATAGCCCATGGCGAAGCCATGAATTCCGACATCGTTTATGGAAATTGTGACTTTACCGATGGGCAAGGACGCTTTGTATATTCGCTGGCAGCGTCACAACCCAACCACTTACTGTCACTCTTC
>CAYLJQ010000836.1:0-3186 GCA_964383955.1 uncultured Heliomicrobium sp.
GATTATTACGGCTCCAACAGCCCAAGCGGCCCGGCAAGTTTGCGATACCCATCTGGGCTGCTGTGCCAGGCGTCCAATTCTTTTGCTCGCAGAATGGGAAACGTATGTGTGCGGTAGGCAGTGATCAAAATTTTGTATGCTTTGTTGAGCGTTGAATCGTCCGCGGCTTCGTAATCCCGAATCTGGTCCAGAAACGCCTGCCGTTCCATTTCGGAATAAAGCTGCCGAGCGCCTCCGGCCAGCTTCATAAATGTGCGAATGCAGGGATCAATGTCCTGCACACACAGCAGCCCGGCGCGGTCGCAAGTGAGTTCGGCTTTGCGATACCAATCGTGCAACGCCAGCACCAGCCCCTGGCCAACCAGATTGCCAAGCCCGAACGTGGCTTGCCCGACAATGGAGACGATGTCGGCAATGTTGCGAGCCATGATCGTGTAAAGAACATGTCCGGCTTTGATGTGGCCGAGTTCGTGGGCAATGATAAAAAAGCGCTCTTCGTCATCAAGCATATCCACCAAGCCCGAAGTCATGACAATGAAAGGCCGCGTGTGGCCATAGGTATAAGCATTCGGCACCGGGTCGAGCGTGATGTACAGTTCCGGCTCTTCAACGCCCAGGATTTTGCAGCCCCAATTCAAGGAACGGTATAAACGTGGAAACTGCCGCGCGGTCACGCGAACATTCGACGCCGTATTTTCCAGATAAAAAATGCGCTCAAGCCCGTACTCCATAATCTTGGCGATGACCTTATCCAGGCCGGGTACGGATTTGAGCGCATCAGTCGCTTTGGCATCCCACGGATGTTGAAACTCTTCGGCTTGAATATGCGGGAACGTTTTCAGCCGCTTCTTTTTCGTCTCGCCCATAATCACCTCCGGCAAGAAAGTAACACGAGCGAGCCGACGCCGGATAGGTTAGGCGGATTGGCCGGAGCGCTTTTCCACTCCCAGATAATCCGAATCGAAGTTGCCCGATTGGCGCGGTGAACTAATGACCCGCAGCGGTGGCGGCGCATCCGTGCCCGTCGGCAACAAAACTTCCGTGCTTGGTTGAATCAGAACTTCGGTGGCCGTTTGGACGATTTCTTCGTCGCTGGCTGCGGGAACCAGGTGGATCGAGTCTCTGCGGCTATCCGGAGTTTTCAAGCTGAAGTCGAACAAGTCAGGACGATTGAAATGGCCGGTCACATCCAAAGCCAGGCTTTCTTCGCGGATGCGTTCCAGGTTGATTCTGGCCAGAATGATGACTTCGGAACCAAACGCTGGCCCAGCGACATACTGCCCATCAGGTCCTATGACCGCGCTGCCGCCATTCAGAATATATTCGTTCTCTTCCGCGTTTTCGCTTTCTGAGAATTCCAGATCGGCAGGCAAATCGCTGCGGCGCATGATGCCTCCGGCGGCGACAACAAAGCAGCGGCCTTCAAAAGCGTAATGGCGGCTGGCGATTTGGTGCATCTCTTTGACCGAAGGCCACAATGCAACGTGAATGTCTTCGCCCGCAACGTGCAGCGCCTGGCGCGCATGCGGCATCCAGTGCTCCCAGCAGATCAATCCGCCGACTTTGCCAACAGGAGTTTCAACAGTTCGCAACCCGCGTCCGTCACCCTGTCCCCAGATCAACCGTTCATTGAAGGTCGGAACCAGTTTGCGGTGAACGTTCAGCAGTTCGCCTGTCGGTCCAAACGTCAGAATTGAGTTGTACAAGGTGCCGCGGCCCGCACCATTGCCGACTCGTTCGTGAACTCCCATGACCAGCGTCAAATTGTGGCGGCGAGCAGCTTCGGCCAGTTCATCGGTGACCGGACTCGGCACAACCACGCTGTTGTCCATCAACTGCGCGTAAAGCCGCTTGATGGGTTGATGGTCCCAACGCGCCACATCGCGGCAAGAATCCAGCCACGCCGGATATCCCGGCAGCCACGATTCGGGAAAAACAACAAGCTGAGCGCGGCGGCGAGCGGCTTCGGCAATCAGTTCCAGCGCGCGCGCCAAACTGCGTTCCAGGTTCATGTAAATGGGGGCTGCTTGAATGGCAGCTACGACAACGATTGATGATTGAGGCATAACGGTTCCTCGCCTTCTGCTTGATTGGACGATGTCAGATTCCAAACGTGAAGCAATGTCTTCAGACACGTCGTGGAGTTAAGGGGCTACAGAATATCTTAAACTTCAGGGAAAGGATGCTGGCGGGATAGGGAGTACTGCTTAAATTTGCCAGCGGGGTCAGGGTCATCTGGAGCGGAGCGGGCCAATCAATACCATTCCACTTTCATTTTCGCAAGAATTAAATGGTGCCGATTTATTTAGCCCCATCTAGTTCTAATGAGTTCTATTAAGTGTCAATCGTCACTTAGAATTGGTTTTATTGAGTTTTGGTGACTTTTGCCGAGTGTTTGCGTGTTTGGCGCGCTATTGGCACACCAAGAATCTTTTTTTTGCCGTTGCAGTGTTGGCGGCACCATCTCGGCCCGCAACGCTTCGACTGATCATCGAGGCGGCGTCACCTTCCTGAGCGACGTGCGGGCTGATTACCAATCAGGAAGAAGGCAACAGGAAGCTTCAATGAGAAAGCACAGACTTCGATATTTGATCGAATATGAAATGTTGTGGGAAGTTTCGGATGATGGGAACTCGGGAATGATACTCACCCAGTTTTTGTGCAATGGGCGGCCAATAGCGGCTCGACCCTGGGCCTGGGAATCCGAAGAAGAGTATGCAGAGGTTAGCCGTCGCACAAAGCAGATAAGAGCTTCCATTCAAGAGGCGCTTTGCGATGCAGTGCTAGACATAAAATTACCTTACGAATTGTTCCTTCCAGAGGAACAGGGGATTGAATTTCTGCTGCCGCACTACAAAAAAGCTTATCCGCGATGGCGGGAAGCCCAGAGGATATTTAAAAGGAACGCCCAATCTCAGAACTGGAAAGAGCACGTAAAACTTGAATACAGCGATCTCCCTGAAGAGTTGATCGCTCGGTTATCCAAAAACCCGCTGGACCTATCTGAAGAGCATCTGGAGAGACTTGAAGAGAAAGGCGGCAGTGGAAGCCCTTCTGATATTGCCGCCGAACATGCCGCACGTCTTTGCGGCCTCGCTCGCTATCAATACGCATTGACAACCTTAAAACGGTTACTTTCCGAGAAAAGACAGGTAACTAAAAACATTGATTTCAGTAAGCCGGTTA
>CAYLJQ010000837.1:0-3173 GCA_964383955.1 uncultured Heliomicrobium sp.
CTTCCGGTCGCGGCAGATGCGTCACGCCAATGGAATAACACAAAACGACATCCTTATTTTCCAGCTCGCGGTTTTGTTTGACCCATTTGGCCAAACCATCACCGCCTTTACTTTGATTGATGTAAAGACCGGCGGCGTAACGTTCATCCGGTTCGTACTGTGTCACCCACAAATGCGAGTTCATAAAACCCGCGCGCTGACGCACAGCAGAGTTTTCTCCTGGCAGCGGGACAGAGTTTTCTCCTGTAAACAGCAAATATCCGGTCGGCTGGCCAAGCCCATTTTTTGATGTTGAATTGATCACGCGCCAGCGGCGATGCGTCGCCAAATTCAACTGACGCTGGGCTTCGGCTTCGCGGCGAAGCGTTTTTTCATGCATTGCAAACGCATTGCCATACGGATTGTCTTTGCCTTGCGGCAGAGTTTCGGTGTTTTGCTCGACAACTGTGTTGGCGCTTCCGTCCACGTCAAAATCCAGACGGTAATTGAAAAAATGCTGGTGGTGCGGAGCAGCAACGCCATCGGCAACCAGATGGCCGTAAGGATCGTGAGGCTGTTCGCCGTTCAAAGGCGGCACGCCTTTGGTGGCCATCACGCCAGTCAACAACACTTCCTGTTCAATCGTGCCGTCCTGATTGAAGACCCAATTGAATCCGTAGTCGTAATTTCCGACAACAACAAAAATTGACATCACCAACTGCCGTGCCCGGCGCGACTGGTTCTGATTGGTCATGTAATCCACATGCTTCCAGCTGACGCCGCCGTCACGTTCGTAAATGGAAATGACACGTTTAGCGTCAAGGCTGACGCCAGATTCGTTGGAAAATACAGCGTCCAACAGAGTGGCATTGTCTGGCACATCTGTTTTGGCTTCTTGAGGAACAGCCAAACGTCCAATGGCAAATTCGCCCTCGTCAAACGCATTGCGGATGAACCAGCCTGCGCTGGGATCGCCGTAAGGCACAACCATTTCCGACAACGAAGCGCGGTACAAGATCGGGCGAACTTTTCCTTGATCTTCGTAACCGACAGTGTAAAGCACCAGC
Organism: uncultured Heliomicrobium sp.; assembly: GCA_964383955.1. Taxonomy (GTDB): domain Bacteria; phylum Acidobacteriota; class Blastocatellia; order RBC074; family RBC074; genus RBC074. Next base: position 1,047 of record CAYLJQ010000837.1, read on the forward strand.
CCTTCGCGCGGATGCAGCGCATAGCGAAACCGCCATTTCTGCCAGCGGATTTCATTGCCACGAATTTCAAAGCTTGCGCCGCCTGGCTGAACGATCTGCAGCGGCTTCGGAGCTTCGCGCAATGGGCCAACGGATTTTTCATCCACATCAGCGGTGGCGGGCGGAACCGGAACGATGGCGCTATCAATCACCTTCAACACTTTGCGGGCGTTCATATCCACGACGGCAATGATGCCTTCGATGGGGCGCGCATACGGATTCCTGGAATCTTCGCGCAGATACGACAAGCCGCGAAACAATCGTTTGCCTTGTTCTTCGGGAAAACCGAAGTTGCCCGCCGACCACATTTCGATTTGGACTTTGCCAAATTCCGTGATGCCACGTTTTCGCATTGCCGCCTGCCATTCCGCATCGCTGCGGACAATGGACTGAAACATCAACACATCATCCAGCATGATGCTGGGTTGTGCGCCGGGAACTTCCCTGACCGAAATGACTTGTTGATTGCGAAGGTCTGCCACACCGTCAAAGGTTTTGTTGTTTGCTCGGTCATAGGCAATGAAGAAGGCTTCGCGGCGGAAAGTTTCGCCTGCCTTGAACGCGTAGACTTCGGCTTTCGGCGGTTCATTCAAAACGATGGTTTGGAATCTGGCGTTGGCGGGCAGCTTGCCGCTGTCTTTTAGGAGTTTTGAGGCAGCGGCGATTTCTTCTTTGCTAAGCGGATCAAGTGGGTGCGCAAAGTTCGCCTGTTGTGCCTGAACAGACAAACCCGCAATCACAAGAAAGGCAATTACCAACAGACAGAAATTCAATCCGAAAGCCCCAAAGGGTCGCAATATAATAGCCAAAGGCAAAGCGAAGCGACGCCCCTGATCAGCGTCGCCAAGACAGCACACGCCATGAAGGGGCGACAGATCGACACACTCCCCACCGGTCGCGATACCGGCAACGCGCCTATTTAGGTTCATTTGCGGCCTCGCCTTCGTCGAAATTGAGCCTGGTTTTGATCGTGTAAATCTGTTTGCCTTGCGATTCGTGATAGGTCCGCACCAGCATTTCGGCGATCAAACCCATCAGGAAAAACTGCACGCCCAATCCCAGCATCATCATTGCCAGCACGGGCAGCGGAGTTTGAATGAAGTCTGCGTGCTTCGGCCAACTGGCAAATTTCATCAAACAGGCAAACCCGCCAGAGAAAATTGAAATGGCAAAGGCCAGCACGCCTGCCCAACCAAACACGTAAATCGGTTTGGTCAGATAGCTGGCCATGAATTTAATCGTCACCAGATCGAAGACGACTTTGATCGTGCGCGACAATCCGTATTTCGATTGGCCAGCCGTGCGCGGGTAATGCGCGACAGGGATTTCTGTCACTTTGCCGCCCGCCCAAGCCGCGTAAATCGGAATGAAGCGATGCATTTCGCCGTACAGATTCACATCTTTCAACACGTCCCGGCGATATGCCTTCAGCGAGCAGCCATAATCATGAAGCGGGACACCGCCGATTTTAGAAATCAAGCCATTGGCAATGCGCGAAGGGAAAGTACGCGTAATAAACGCGTCTTGCCGGTCTTTTCGCCACCCCGAAACCACGTCGTAGCCTTCATCCAATTTCGCCAATAGCCGGGTAATGTCAGCAGGATCGTTTTGCAAATCGGCGTCCATCGGGATCAGAACTTCTCCGCGCGCGGCTGCAATTCCGGCAGCCATTGCCGCCGTCTGCCCATAGTTTCGGCGAAACCCAATCACTTTGACGCGCGAATCAGCGGCGGCAAATTGTTTCAGTAGCTCCAGGCTGCGGTCGCTGCTGCCGTCGTCAACGTAGATCACCTCAAACGTATGGCCGAGCTTTGCCATCGCTTCGAAAATCTTTTCGTTCAGCCGATTCAGATTTTCCTCTTCGTTGTAAACAGGTAAAAACAGGGAAAGCTTCGGCATTGCGGATTGCGGATTGCGGATTGCAGATTGGTTCGTGGCAGTGATTTCCATATCAGTTTGTTTTTCGCACCACACAGACTACCGAAACGCCAAACGGCAGCCGATGCCGCCGCAGCCAGTTTGCTTCGCTGGAAAACATCCAAGCCAGCAATTTGTTAATCATCGGATGGTTGATTTTATTTTCACTGG
>CAYLJQ010000838.1:0-3170 GCA_964383955.1 uncultured Heliomicrobium sp.
AAAATCCATAATGAAACCAGGAGCAAAAATCCAATGAGCGAAAATACCAATACCGAGAACACTGTCGCGCCTGAAGCAGCGCCGGTTGCCGCTGCGGCAGCCGAAGTCCATCACGAAGAAATTTCCTATCACGCGGTTGAAAAGAACGGAAAAATCACTGCCATTTGGGAAATGAAAGGTCGCAAGCATGTCAGAACGATTGATCCACGCAGCGCAGAAGGACGCCATCTGCTGGGCCATACAGACAACCCTGAAGTCGTGCAAAGCGCAACTGTTTAGCGGTCAGAAAGGGTGATAGGTGAGTAGTGGATGGCATTCCACTGTCACCTACCGCCGCGGCCTGCCACCTATCTCTAGCTTCCCGCCTTGCTGATTACCAAAGTCGAACTTGAAAACGTAAAGAATCACGCCGAAGCAGAGTTCACTTTTCAGCCCGGCGTCATCGCGATTTGCGGCCAAAACGGTTCCGGCAAAACCACCATTCTGGAAGCCATTGCCTGGGCGCTGTTCGATCACCTGGATTACAAGAAAGAAGACTTCGTCAAACGCGGCGCCAAACGCGGCAAAGTAGCCGTGTCTTTTGTGTCTGATCTGGATGAACGTGAATACACTGTCACGCGCGATACAGGCACCGGATACGCAGTTTACGACCCGGCAACGAAAACCCGTTTGGTGGAGCAAAAAAACCAAGTGGTGCCGTGGTTGCGTCAACATCTGAAGGTTGAAGCCGAAACGGATCTGGCCGCCCTGTTCAAATCCACCATTGGTGTTCCCCAGGGCACATTTACTTACGATTTCACGCTTTCTCCAGCCAACCGCAAAACCGTTTTCGATCAGATTCTGAAGGTCGAAGAATATCGAAAAGCTTCGGACAATCTACGCGACACGCTGCGGCACATTGAAACCCGCATTGTCGAAGCCGACAAACATCTGGCTTCTGCCGAAGGCGAGTTGAAAGCGTATGACGAAACCCGCCGCGAACATGACGAAACCTCCGTCCGTGTGCAAACGCTGGAAACCGAAGGCCGGCAAGCTACTGAAAATCGCGAATTGACTTCGGCCATCGCAGCTCAATTCGGTGATTTGCTTCGCCGGATTGAAACGCAGCGCGGTGCTATTGAACGGCTGGGCGTCAAACTGGAACTGAAAAAAGACTCCCTGGTGACGGCCCGCGAATCGGTTGAACAAGCCAGCAAAGCATCGGTAATCGTTGCCAATGCTTTGGCAGGTTACCAAGCGTACCAGGCTGCCAGCGTTCGTTTGGCTGAACTGGAAAAACAACGCGAGGCGCGAGACGAATTGCGCAGTCGGATGTCAGCGACTGAACACGAACTGATTGAAGCTCGCAGCAACCTCAAGGTTTCTGAACAGCGATTGACGGAAGTCGCAGAGGCCCAGGCAGAACTCGGCAAGTTGACCGCCAAAATCGAAGAGCAAAGTACGACCGAAGCCCAAATTGCCGGATTGCGCGAGCGCCGAGGCGAATTGCAGGGTTTGCAAAGCTCTTTGACTGCACTGGATCGCGAACTGGAAAAACTACGGCAACGATATTCCGGGCTTGCCAAACAGATCGAAAGCGCTGAAACGCAGTCTGAGAAAGCCGCGCAAGCCGAATCTTTTGAAACTGAACGCGCGCAGTTGGACAACCAGATCAACGCGAAAGAACTGGCTTTCAGCAATTTCAAACTCAAACGCGGCCATCTGGCTTCGCTGAAAACCGAGGCATCGCGTCTGACCAAAGAGCTTGAAAAAACATCGCGCGACGCCGCCAAACTGGAAACACTTGCGACTTCAGCCGCGCAGCTTGCCGAGCTTGAAACCAGTCAGCAACGCGAAACCGACAGGCTGGCGCGCCTGAAAGCCGAAGTCGCCCGCGACGAAGAAATGATCCGCGCGTTGGAATCAGGCGGCGTTTGCCCTTTGCTGACAGAAAAGTGCCTGAACCTGAAACCGGGCGAATCGCTGGATTCGCGGTTTCGCCTGGGTTTGGACGCGCGGCGTGGCGAAATTGAAACGCTGGCCAAAGTGTTGACCGCATTGGTCGAAGAAGTCAGGCACGCGCGAACGGCAGCGGCTGAATCTGCCAGACTGCCGCATTTGCAAACAGAGGTCACTCGGCTGGCCGCGGAAGTGGAAACAAAGCGGCAGCAAATTGTTGAACTGGAAGCGGAAACCGCTGAAGGCGCGAAACTGAGCGAGAAAGAAATTCAGCAATTAAAAGCCCGCCGCGCCGAAATTGAAGCTCAATTGCGCGAAGCTCGCGAAGCTCAAAAGCTGGCTGGCCAAGCGGAGGTTTTGCGCAACGAACAAGCCGGGATTACGGCTGAAGGCGAAACCAAGCGCGCCGAATATGACGCAGTGGCCAAACGGATTGCTGACATCGGCGATTTGGAAACACAGCTTGCCGATGCAGAAACCGGCTTGCGCCAGTTGAACGATCCGCGTGGGCGCTCCGCCGCACTGAATCAAACCATTGCCCGCGAACCCGAATGGCGTCGCGCAGCCGAACAAGCCAGACAACAAGCTGGCGATGTCCAGGCACAACTGGATCAACTGAAAACCGAACTACAAGCCTTTGCCACGCTCGACGCTGAACTTTCCGCGACCGCACAAGCCCGTCAGCAAACCGAAAGCGATTACCACGCCTTCATTCAGAACAAAAAAACAGCCGACACGCTTCATGCCCGCCAACAGGAATTGGCCGCAACTGAAGCGGAAATTGCCGAAACTGAAACGTCGCTCAGCGATTCGCAAATTCAACTTGGCAAGCTTGAAAAAGATTACGACGTTGAATCGCATCGCCGCGCATTGACGGAACTGGAACAGTGGCGCGAACGCGCAACGCAATTGGCCACGCAGCTTGAAACTTCGCGGCAACAACTTGAACGACTGGCTGCGCAGCTAACCAGATTGGAAGAAGTCCGCGAACGAATGCGCGAACATTTGGCGGCAAAAGAGAAAGCGCAAACCTTGGGCGAAACCGCGGACTTTGTGCGCGACATTCTGCAAAAAGCCGCGCCCTACATCACCGAAATGCATTTGCATTCGATTTCCGCTGAAGCCAATCAACTGTTCCGCGAAATCAGCGGACGGTATGACGTGACACTGCGCTGGGCCAAAGATTACGAAATCCTGTTGGAAGAGGAAGGCCGCGAACGCCCATTCCTGAA
>CAYLJQ010000839.1:0-3157 GCA_964383955.1 uncultured Heliomicrobium sp.
TGTCATTGCCTGCACTTTCGCTCCGGCGGTGGATCCTTTATGGGCAATCGGCGTCGCCATCGCAATCGCATTTTCCCAACTGTGGCCGGGCAGATTTGGAATGTTCGCGGGATAGCGCAAATAAATCATCGGCACATTCCACGAGATGTCGCCCACGTCATCGGAGCCGCCTCCCATCACTTGCTCTTTCGGCCCATCCAGCCCTTTAGCTTTGGTCTTCAACCCATCAATTTTCGCGCCGATTTCTTTTTGTAAGGCTTTGGCCAGCGTCTGATCCGCTTCGCTCCATTGAGGCAAACCGACAGCTTCGATGTTTTTGGCGGTTGCTTCGGCAACTACCTTGTTGAAGTGATTTGGCCAGGCAGAACCGAGAACACGCTGCGTGACGGTCGTGTCAGTCATGATTGTCGCCGCCTGCGCCATCTTATTGCCCAGATCGTAAAGCTCCCGAATCTTTGGGTAATCCAGTTCGCGAAAGTAATACCAAACAGAGGCTAGCGAAGGGACGACGTTTGGCTGGTCGCCGCCATTTGGGATGACGTAATGAGATCGTTGCTGCAACCGCAGATGCTCTCGGCGGTAATTCCAGCCAATGTTCATCAGCTCGACTGCATCCAGCGCGCTGCGTCCTGACCACGGAGCGCCAGCCGAATGCGCAGCTTTGCCATGAAAGGTGTATTCGACTGAAACCAATCCGCTATTGCGTTCCGGCTGTCCCCAATTGACGGCAAAATCATTGTCCACGTGAGAGCCAAGCACCACGTCCACGTCTTTGAACAATCCGGCGCGCACAAAAAACGCTTTGGCGGCGACCAATTCTTCAGCGACTCCAGGCAGGATTTTCAGCGTGCCGGAAATCTTGTTTTTCTCCATCAACTGTTTCAACACAACAGCCGCCGTGACGTTCACAGCCATCCCGGAATTGTGGCCTTCACCGTGGCCCGGAGCATTCGCGACAATCGGATCGTGATAGGCCACCCCTGGTTTTTGTGAAGCGCGCGGTATGCAGTCAATATCCGTGATAAACGCAATCACGGGCTTTCCGCTTCCCCAACTGGCCATCCACGCCGTTGGCATTTCGGCAACACCACGCTCAACTTTGAAGCCCTGTTTTTCCAAAACGCCTGTCAGATATTTGCTGGTTTCGTATTCGTGAAAGCCGAGTTCGCTGAAGCTGAAAACCTGATCCACCATTTGCTGGGTGAAGGTTTGCAGCTTGTCCACTTCGACGACTGCTTCGCGTTTCAAACTGTCTAAATTGTTTTGAGTGCTGGCAGATTGAACTATGATCAACATGGACAGAAAGAACAGAGAGACTCTCTTCATCAAAAACCTCCGGGTGAGTTTGGAATTGTTGCAGGAGAAAACGCGGGCATACTCGAATTGCATCCAGGCAAAGTCAAGCTGACGTTTACTCTCTCCACTCGATCATCCAGAATACGCCGCCACCCCAATCAGCCAGGAGAAAATCAGTGAACGAAAATGCTGTATTAGAAAAATCGTACAGGTTCGCGCTTCGCATTGTTCGTTTGTACAAGCACCTTTGTGAAACGAAAAAAGAATTCGTCTTGAGCAGGCAGATGCTTTACACCGGAACTTCCGTCGGCGAGCACGTCAAGGGAGCACAGGAAGTTGACGCCAGAGCTGACTTCTTTCACGAGATGAATTCCGGTCTGAAGATGGCTTCAAAAAACGAGTATTGGCTGGAACTTCTGCGCGATGGCGAGTTTTTGGAGAGCAAGGAATTCACCTCGATTCACACAGACTGCGTAGAGCTAATCAAGCTGCTCAAAGCCATCACGAAACCGACTCGGCGAAAAAAAACAAATTAGCCATTAACCATTGCCCATTAACCATTATCCGACAAGGTATTTACCCAAACTGATAATGCTTAATGGCAAGTGGTTAATGGCTAATGTCACTGCTTAAGGTGATCGAAGTTTGCCTATGCTTTGATATTGTCGCGCGAATGATCCCAGTAAACTGGCTTACGCTGCTTGGCAGCAAGATTGACCATGTGGGCGACGGCGGCTGCACGGTGCCCGGCAAACACGTCTTCGACTGGCTGTTTACGATCTTTAACAGCTTGCTGAAATGCTTCCAGGTGCAGCACGTTGGCATTTGGCCCGACGCTGCCCCAATTTTCTTCGCCGGAAATAACCTTCGGCTTCCATTTTCGGGGGACTTCACTTTCGATGACTTTTGGATCTTTGTAGTAAGCGTCCTGCAGTTTGCTTGGCCAGGAATCAACGATCCAACCGTTATCGTCTCCTTCGGATTCCGGCGAAAACGCCAGATCGCGTCCGAGCGAAAGCGAGCCTTTGGTTCCCAGAATCTCAATGCTGCGACCGCCACCGGATTCGTTATTGAACGTTCCGCTCAGATTGACAGTGAAGCCTTCGGGATACTGCAAGATGGCGTCAAGCGTGTCCGGCACGTCGCGCGAATCTTTCCAGCGATACAACGCGCCAGCGGCAACCACCATTTCCGGCGCTTTGGCGTCCAGAACGTAATGCAAAGTTGTCATAACGTGAACAAACAGGTCTGTTGCCATTCCGCCGGAATAATCCTGGTAACAACGCCAGCGGAAAAACCGTTCCGGGCTGTACGGGTGTTTCGGGGCATTGCCCAGAAACATTTGCCAATTGACGGTTTGTTCATTGGCATCTGGCGGAATCGGGTAAATCCAGGCGCCTCCGGCAGAGTTCCGATTCGTCGTCGAACGAACCATGGTGATCTGGCCGAGCTTACCGGATTGAACAATTTCTCTAGCCTTTTGCTGAATCGGCGTGCTGATGCTCTGACTGCCAACCTGCAAAATTCGCCCGGTCTTTTTGACTGCGGCGATGATCTCCAGGCCTTCGGCGACTGTGTACGTCAGCGGCTTTTCGATGTAAACGTCTTTGCCAGCTTCCAGCGCGGCAATGGCGTGATCTTTGTGCCAGTGATCGGGCGTGCCAATGTAAACGGCGTCAATGTCCGGCGAGGCCAATAACTCGCGATGATCTTTATAAACTTTGGCCTGCCCTTTTGTTCTTTCCTGCGCACGTTCCAGACGGCCTTGATAAGCGTCGCACATGCCCACAACTTCAAAGCCTGGCATGCGAACCACATCACTCAACACTTGCTGTGCGCGCGCGCCAACGCCGATGAAGCC
>CAYLJQ010000840.1:0-3146 GCA_964383955.1 uncultured Heliomicrobium sp.
GTAAAAACCGAATTATGGCTGGTGAACGATCACTGGTTTGACGTGCCGAATGCGGCAGTAAGTTGGCGCGTTGAAAACGCCGCGAAACAAATCATCGTTTCCAACAAGGCGCCGCAGAAAGTTACGCTGGCTGCCGATTCGTCGAAAAAATTGATGGACGTCAGCTTCAAAGCTGCCGCGCCTGGCAAGTATTCTTTGTGGGCAAAAATCACTGACAGCGCCGGAAAAACGATTTCAGAAAACAATTACGAATTCACCGTGAAGCAATAATCGAATTAGCCACGAACCCAACATGACTGACAAATCATTTCGACCAAGCCGATTCTGGCAATCCGGCAAATTCAAAACTGAAGCCGCCGCACTTCTGGTTGTCGTTGTTTTCTTCACGTTGTTCTTCTGGCCTGCAACATTGAATGGCCTGCTGTTGGTGTTCAGCGATTCACTGGTTTATTCGTACCCGCTGCGGGTTGTGGCGTTTGATGCCATCCGGCACGGTTCTTTGCCGCTGTGGACGCCAACGATTTTGTCCGGTTATCCGCTGCTTTCGATGGCGCAGCTTGCGTTGGCCTATCCGCTGACGTGGTTTTATCTGTTTCTGCCCGGATATTGGGCGGAGCAGGTTTATGTGCTTGCCCCGTACTTGCTCACTCCATGTTTTGCTTACGCATATTTGCGTCAGGTTCGGTGCAGCCGCGCGGCTTCCCTGCTTGCGGGATTGAGCTTTACGTACGGCGGAATGATGGCTGGCGGACTTGGGCATTGCGGGATGTTTACAAATGGCGTGATGTGGTTGCCGTTGATGCTGATTGCGATTGAGCGCGCGCGGACCGGACGCTTTGCGCTGTGCCTGGTTGGGATGGCCGGAGCGTTTTCGATGGCTGTGCTGACAGGCATCGGGCAAGCGTTTTTGTATTCCGGATTGATTGCGGTTGGGTATGCAGTGTTCGTTTCATTCGCAGTTACTTCGAAAGACTCCGCCGCTACCGCTCCCGGTACTGCATCGAAACTAAGAACCTTGCGGCCGCTGCTGGTTTGCGTTGGCGGAATGATTCTGGCCGCTGGCGTAGCTGCATTTCAGATTCTGGAAACCATGCGGGCGCAGCGGCGCAGCATTCGCAACGAACTGACGTATGAAACTTTCAGCCAGGGCGGATTTACTGCAAAACAAGCGCTGAGGCTTTTCCTTGCACCAACGCATAACTTGAGTTGGGAAGCGTCGCCCTACGTGGCTTCGCTGGCTGCTGTGCTGGCTGTTGTCGCCATCTTCGCGGCGTTTCGTTCGCCATCGTCACATCGAAGAGTTTTCTTCTGGCTGGGACTGGCGCTGCTTTCGTGGCTGTTGATGATGGGCGACCACACGCCGCTGTCGCGCTGGTCGTTTTACATTCCTATCTACAATCGGTTCCGACTGCCCTGGAGACATGCGTTTGAATGGACTTTGGCGATCAGCATGCTGGCAGCGTCTGGTTTCGACATCTTGAAAAGGCTTTTTGCGCGAAAATTCGCTGCCGATGAAAAGCTTCGGTGGCAGGAACTGTTGGCGGGTTTGATCCTGGTCGGCAACCTGTTTGCAGTTGGCGTTGGATGGTGGCGAGCTTCCGGATTGCGATTGGCGGCGGGCGGCGACTTGCTGAAACGAGGGCTTTCCACACAGCTTGTCACAATGTCGGAATCAAGTTGGTGGAACTGGAAGCTTGGCTTCACAGTGTCGGCGTTGATCGCGATTGTCTGGTGCTGGCGGATGCAGGCTTCGCGTTGGCGGAGTGCGCTGACGGCAACCGCCGTCGCAACAGCCTGTTTTCTGGAAAGCTTCATGCTGGTTTCGTTCTGGTGGTACCCGAACGCCAAACCCGCCAGTTATTACCAGTCCGTTTCCGCTCCGATGCAGTTTTTGCAAAAGTACCAACCGGAACAGAATCGGCTTTACACATCTTCGTCCAACTATTTCGCGCTGAACCTGGGAATGGCTGAATCGAACAATCTGACGGCACTGCTGGGCTTTCAGAACGCAGCCGGTTACGAGCCATTGATGATTCAACGTTACAGCCGCGCGTTTGATGAACACGCTTTGTATTATCTGCCCTACACGCCCTGGCTGGGCGCTCCGGCTGACCGGCAACTGCTTTCGCCGGATTGGCAAGTGCTGGATTTGCTGAACACCCGATTCATCGTTGAATTTTCATTTTCCAGAACGGAAACCTACAAAAAGGACGGTGTGATTCACGCTGCCCAACCGATGGGAATCAACCTGCCCAAAGGCGCTTCGGTGACTTTGACCGGAGCGTCACAGGTGGACACTTTATCGCTGGTCAGCGCGCTGTCCGATTCGGCAGACCTGCCGCAAGGCGCTCCAGTCGCTAGATTTGTTTTTCATACCAAAGACGGACAGACAGTTGAGCTAGACATGAAAGCCGGTGTGGATTCTGCCGAATGGGCGCACGAACGCAGCGATGTGAAACCTGCGATCAAACATTCGCTTGCGCCGATTTTTGAAAGCCATCCGGGCGATGCGCAAAACAGTTTCCCTGCGTACAGCTATGCCGCGAAGATTCCTCTGGGTCAAAAACTGGACGTCGAGCAGATCGAAATCAAAAACGTGACGGCTCACTCCGGACTGCTGATCAGCCGAATTGCGCTTTATGATTCGGCAACTGGAAATTCAATGTCTCCGTCGTTTCGGCTTCCCGCCCAATGGCAAAAAATCTATGACTTCGATCAAGCGCAAATTTATGAAAATCAGCGCGTGTTGCCGCGCGTTTGGCTGACGCCAGGAGCAGAGGCTGTCAGCAGCGATGACGCTTTCAAACGCATTCGCGGCCAAAGCGAAAAGCCGTTTGCTCCGAAGGAAGTCGCTTTGCTGGAAGCGCCTCCGAACGAACTGAGCAATCTAACGGCAGACAAACTCAGCGAAGATTCCGTTGCGCGCATTATCAGCTACGAACCCAACCGGCTGATTATTGAAACGAAAGCCGACAAAGCTGCCGTGTTGGTCGCCAGCGAAATCAACTATCCCGGCTGGCAAGCGACTGTGGACGGCCAACCAGCAAACATTTACACGGCGGATTATCTTTTGCGCGGCGTTGTGCTGACGGCGGGAAATCACCGGGTAGAAATGAAATACACCGCTCCGGCGGCGCGCAACGGAG
>CAYLJQ010000841.1:0-3144 GCA_964383955.1 uncultured Heliomicrobium sp.
GCTCTAGCGAAAATGAATGAGATTTGGAGGAATACGTGCGACGTTTACGTGCAAAACTGGCAGTTACGCTTGCTGCGCTGGTGTTCGGCACGACGTGGGGATACAACGTCTCAGGAGAAAGTTCACGATCAGCATTTCTTTCTGAAGGGAATGCTGAATCTGTATTCATTCCATCGAATGCGCAGACAGAAGATGGGAAGACGATTGCGATAGAAGAATTTTTCCCCAGTTCACGTTGCAGGCAATGTCACCAAGACACGCATGCAGCCTGGTCGGAATCCCTGCACCGGAACGCTGCGCGCGAGCCGTTTTACCGCGAAAGCGCCGACATTCTGTTGCGAACGCGCGGCATCGAATTTACACGCCATTGCGAATCCTGCCACACGCCAATTGCGCTGTTTTCCGGCGCACTGAATAAAGATGCTTCAAGGCAGGAAGCGCCCTTTACGCCGCTAGATCATGAAGGCGTCACGTGTTCAGTCTGCCATTCGGTCACAGACGCAAAGCTCAACGGCACAGGCAGCTTTACCATTCGTCGCCCGGCTTTGCTTGCCAAGGAAGACGGCACGCCAATTTTCGGTGATTTCACCAACGAACAGATTCTGGCAGACGTTCCAGGGCATAAACGTGCGGTGATGCGCCCGCTGCTGCGTTCGCCGGAATTCTGCGCTACCTGTCACAAAGTGGACGCGCCGCCGTCCTTGAACAAGTACAAACATATTCGTGGGTTTTCCGCCTACGATGAATGGCAGCAGTCGGGCGCTTCCCAGGAATCGGTCTTGCCATTTTATCCACGCGACCAACGCAAGGATTGCCGATCCTGTCACATGCCGAAGGTTGAAAGCCTGAATGATCGTGCCGCCAAAGAAGGCAGCATCGCGTCGCATCGTTGGCTGGGCGCAAACACTGCCGCGCCGCTGTTTTATGAGCAGAAAAAGCAAGCTGAGTTGACAGCGGAGTTTTTGAAGAATGACGTGCTGGAGGTAGACATTTTTGCTCTGCGCCGCAATGCCACAGGCAAACTGGTTGCGCCGCTCGATGCCTCCGGCCAGATTGAGGTGAAACCGGGCGAAGAGGTCACTGCCGAAGTCGTTGTTTCCAATCGAAATGCCGCCCACGCTTTTCCACCTGAAGTTCGCGATCTTTATGAAGCCTGGGTTGAATTTGAAGTGCTGGACGCCAACGGCAAGCACATCTTTCACAGTGGATTTGTGAAACCCGACGGACAGGCAGCCGGGATGCTTGATGAAGGAGCGCACGTTTACAAACAAATCATCCTGGACGAACAAGGCCGGCAGATCACACGCCATCAAATCTGGACGACAAACATCAAAGCTTACGACAACTGGATTCCGCCGGGACGATCTGACGTTGCGCGCTTCCGTTTTCATGTGCCGGAAGCCGCTACGGCGCAAAACCTGAAACCTGCACGCTTTCCTATGCAAAAGCATGGCATCAGGTTGAGCCGGTCGTTCGTTAAAAACGGAATCTCCAAGCTGTCCTCAGTTCTGACCTTGCGCGCCCGCGTGAATTACCGTCGGCTGAATTACGACTACATCAATTACGTTCTGACGCGGCAAAAGAAAAAGATGACAGTGCCGATTGTGCAAATGGCCGAAGCGCAAGTGCAAATCCCTTTGGCAACGGCAACTTATCAGACAGCCTTGCTGCCTTTATCAACGATTGTCTCCATTCCGGAATGGAAACGATGGAACGATTATGGCATCGGCCTGTTGGAGCAAGCCCAGTATGGCGAAGCCTCAGCCGCTTTTCGCCGGGCGACCGAACTTAGCCCCGCAGACCCCGGTTTGTTAGTCAACGCTGCCATCGCCGAGATGCGAACGGAACGATACGCAGACCCCGACCGCCCGCAACTGCGAAAGGCTGCGGAACTGATTAACCGTGCATTGCTAATTCCAGATGCAGGGCGGCTGGTTAAATCATCATTGCTGCGCGCCCGTTATTACCGCGCACTGATCTGGCGCGCCGACGGAAAGTCGAAAGAAGCAGCTTCGGAATTGGAACAGATTGCCGACACCTATCCGCGCGACCGCGAAGTTCAGCGGCAATTGGCACAAACCCGTTACACGCTAGGCCGATTGACCGAAGCCCGCTTCGGCTTTGAAGCGATCTTGAACATTGATCCGACAGATTTTGGCGCGTACCAGTTTCTGTCGTCGCTGTACGTAAGCGAAGGCCGAAAGCCGGATGCCGATCGCGCGAATGCGCTTTATCTGCAATGGCGAGACGATCCGCGCGCTGATGCCATCGCGGCGCGATTTTTTGCCGCGCATCCTGAATGGGCAGACAAACGGATTGGCTCGCATGTTCACGGAAGCCGCTCCTCACAACGCCCGATTTTGACTGGCCAACATGCCACGCCGGACAAATAACGATGACGACAATCACAACGACAAGAAAAATGAACAGATTAATGGCAGTCCACAATTCGGTTTGGCATTCGCGGTTTGCGCTCGCCGTGTCGTTGATCGCGCTCGTGGTTACTTCTTCTGCTTATGCACAGGGCACGACGCGTTACGTCTATGACGACAACGGTCGGTTGCGTGGAGTGATTGCGCCCAACGGTGAAGCCAACATTTATGAATACGATCCGGCTGGAAATATCACGGCCATTCGGCGCAACGCGACGAACACACTGGAAGTGCTCGATTTTTCTCCGCGCGAAGGCATACCGGGGACACAGGTCACGATCATCGGGACGGGCTTTGGGGGCGATGTCAGCGCAGTAACTTTTAATGGCACGGCAGCGCAAATCGTTTCCGCAAACGCTCCGGTCATCGTGGTGACGGTGCCGAATGGAGCGACTACTGGCCCAATCGCCATCACTACTGCGCAGGGACAAATCACCACTTCACAACCGTTTGTGGTGAAGGGAATTCAACTGACGCCGCTGATGGTCAGCTTGAATCCCGGCCAGACGCAGCAATTCACCGCCACTGTTTATCCAACCGGAAGCAGCCAGAGCGTGACATGGAGTGTAAATGACGTTACTGGCGGCAACAGCATTGTCGGAACCATCAACGCAACAGGGCTTTACACCGCTCCCGCCGTGTTTTTGCCTCCGGTGATCTTGCGCGCGACCAGCGTCGCTGATCCGCAGCTTTTCAATGAGGCGTCTGTGAC
>CAYLJQ010000842.1:0-3143 GCA_964383955.1 uncultured Heliomicrobium sp.
TTTCAACCATCCCAACGTTGGGCCGTTCATCGCCCGGCAAATGATCCAGCGAATGGTCACCAGCAATCCGTCACCCGCGTACGTCTATCGGGTCGCGCAAAAATTCAACAACAATGGCAGCGGAGTTCGTGGCGACATGAAAGCCGTTGTTCGCGCCATTTTGACGGATTACGAAGCCCGCAGTTTGGATATGTTGACGAATCAGGGCTTCGGTAAAATGCGCGAACCGGTGGTGCGATTCGCGCACTTGCTGCGCGTTGGCAACTACACATGCACCTGCGGAACTTTCCCGATTTATTGGATGGACAGCCCGGAATCCGCCATCGGCCAAAACCCCTTGCGTTCGCAAACGGTGTTTAACTTCTTCGAGCCAACATACAGTCATCCCGGCCACGTCGCTTCCGCCGGATTGCATTCACCCGAATTTCAGATCACGAACGAAACTTCCGTCATCGGCATTTCGGATTTCTTTCATTACGTCGTTCGCGACGGGTTCCGGTGGGAGCAATCGAAACCGCTGATTCCGAATTATTCCGAACTTGCAACGCTGGCAGGGAATCCGACGCAGTTGGTTGACCGGCTGGATTTGATGATGACGACCGGCGGCATGTCCGCAACGCTGAAAACGAAACTGGTCAGTGAACTGTCGCGAATGAGCGCCAGCGAACCGGTTAAACGCGTGACAATGGCGTTGCACTTAACTCTCACTTCGCCGGATTACGTGATTCAGAAGTGACCTGGGTACGCAGTGCCTCCGGCCTGCTTTCTCGGCAAAAACTTGATTGAAGCAAGAAAAGGCTAGATTTCGAGGCTACGCAGGCAAGGATGCGCTGCGTACCCGGAGACAAAAAATGAAACGAAGAAACTTTCTGCAAAACAGTTTGTGCGCAACGCTCGGTACGCTCAGCGCGTCATCCGTGCTTGGCGGGTTGAATCGAATTGCCGCCGCGACTTCGCCATCGGCGATGCAAACGGATTACAAAGCGCTGGTCTGCATCTTTTTGTACGGCGGCAACGACGGCGACAACACACTGATTCCGCGCAGCCAAAGCGAGTACAACGCTTATTCTACCGGGCGACGCATTCTTGCGATTCCGCAAAATCAGTTGCTGCCGATTTCTCCCACGACCACAGACGGACGCCAATGGGGATTTCATCCCAGTTGGCCGGAAATGCAAACACTGTTCGGGCAAAAGAAACTGGCCGTCGTCGCCAACACCGGAATTCTGCTTGCTCCAACGACGCGCGATCAGTTTCGCAGCGAATCGGTTCCGCTGCCGCCGCAGTTGTTTTCGCACGCAGATCAACAAGCGCACTGGCATACATCGTGGGCGGATCAAATTCCGCGAACCGGCTGGGGAGGCCGCCTGGCCGATGCCGTCAACGGGCAAAATCCCAGCGCGCAGGTTTCGATGTCCATTTCGCTTGCCGGAAGCAATCTGTACCAAGTCGGAAGTCAGGTGTTTCCGTATATGATTTATCCTTCCGGCGTCATCTCGCTTTGGTATTACAACGAAGCCTGGGGAAATCCAGAAACCAACGTCACCAAAACGATGCTGGATGCGCAGTACGCCAACTTGTTCGACAAGACGTACAGCGAAACCTTCAAACGGGCCATCGAAAACGAAAAGAAAATTTCCGGCATTCTGCAACGCGCACCGCAAATCACCACGACATTTCCTGCTGAAAACGATCTGGCAGCGCAGCTAAAAATGGTTGCCAAGCTGATTTCCGTTCGCGGAGAACTGGGCGTGAAGCGGCAAATTTTCTTTTGCGATTTGCAGGGCTTCGACACGCACGGCGAACAGCCCACGACACAAGCGACTTTACTGCGGCAGCTCAGCCAAGCGATGAAAGCGTTTTACGATGCGACGGCGGAACTTGGCATTGCGGACAAGGTGACGACCTTTACGCAATCGGATTTCGGGCGCACGTATAAATCCAACGGCAAAGGCTCTGACCACGGCTGGGGCAATCATCAGTTTGTGATGGGCGGCGCGGTCAAAGGCGGTGAGATTTATGGGCGCGTTCCGGTTCATCAAATCGGCGGCCCGGATGACACTAGCGATGGTCGCTGGATTCCAACGATTGCTTCGGATGAATACGCTTCGACGTTGGCGCTGTGGTTTGGCGTGGCGGCAAGTGAAATGTCAGAAGTGGTGCCAAACATCAACCGATTCAATCGCATCAATCTTGGCTTTATGGCTTGAGGCGAAATGAAAAAGGGCGGAGTGTGAATCCGCCCTTAGTTGTGTGGTTTGGTTGTGGAGGTAAATCGTTATTTCAAAACTTTGGTCGTCAGAACCAGAATCAGCGCTTTGTCTTTCAAGCTAGCAGTACCGACAACGACCTTTTCGCCATCTTTCAGTTTCAGACTGGTGCTCAGGCGAGCGGTGCCGGGGTTTTGTCCTTCTGACGAATTCTGACCGCTGAATACAAGATTCACGTTGTTCAGAAGCAGCGGCGACACATCGCCAATCTCGTTTTCTGAGCCGATTTTGCCAATCATAAACTCGTAGTTTGCTGCCACCGATTTGTCTGCCAATACAGCAGTTCCTGTGCTGGTTATATTGCCGCCCAATCTCGTCCGCTGAACAATTGAGGTCAGCAGCCGATAGTTTTTGAAAGCCAGATTAGACTGAAGCTGTTTGACCACGTCTTCAATCGCCTTTGGGTAATCGCTGGTCGCGCCATCGCCCTGGGAAGCAATCAACACATAGCCATAAATTTCGACATCGGGTCTTGGCGGTTCCGCCGCTTTGGCGGGCAGCGGCACATCCATACGCTTCAGCGCTTCTTCAATCGTGGCAATGTTTTCCGGAAAATCGCGGACCGTGATTGTCTTGAACTCGGCATTGGCTCTTAGTTCCGCGCCTTTGAACCCGCTGCCCAGTGGAGCGAGCAGCGAAACCAGGGAACGGGGGTCGCGGTTTTTCACTTCCAGCACTTTGCCCTTGAAGCCGGTGAAATCCACGTATTGCGGTTGCGGCTGCGGGTTCGAAGCCGGTTGATTACCTTGTTGTTGGGCCAGCGAAAGCTGCCCCGTCAGGCAGATAAACAGTAGAACGGATAACAGTTTTATCGTTTTCGTACGCATGATCTTCTCCAGTCGTTTTGTCATCACTTCGTTTTAGTATTCGATG
>CAYLJQ010000843.1:0-3142 GCA_964383955.1 uncultured Heliomicrobium sp.
TGAATCGACCACTATACCAATATTTCGACGAAGGGAATTCATATCGAAAGTTGTTCCTTGACCTTTGATTTCTGTATCAGAATCATTTTGTGTTGCCATAGGAAATTCTTTTAGGTGAATATTCTGCCCTACTATTCTTTTTCACTACCTTGAGTGTGGAAGGCATCAATAGCCGCCGCCGCACGCTTAACCGCATCATCATCAGCATTTACGTAGCGCGCAAACGTGGACATCTGGGTATGGCCGCTGATCTTCATCACTTGCATGGGGGTCATACCACCTTGGATCATTCTGGTGATGGCGGTATGACGACAATCGTGAAGTCGGAAGTTTTGAATACCAGCTTCGCGGCAGGCTGATGCAAAGGCATTCTTTACATTGTCGCTGATACCGAAAACGGAATCTCTATCGTTCCTTGACTCTGTATAAAGTGCTTTCATTACTTCTAGCAAGCGACTCGAAATAGGAACAATTCGACTGCGCGCGGTTTTTGTAGTCATCGCACGCACCGAAATAGTGCGGTTGTCAAAATCAATGTCTGACCATACAAGCTGGATCATTTCACCGCGCCTCATTGCTGTATCTAGCGCGGTAATCAAAAGAGGCCGCAAATGTGCCCGACGGCCAGCGCACGCAGATAATAATCTCGCCTCTTCCTCACGAGAAAGCACGCGTTCGCGATGCACTTCATCGGCTTTACTGATGAGAGTGTCGCCGGTTTCAAATGGGCTTTTGATTATCCACCCTGATCGCGACGAAAAGCGCATCATCGCCCGCATCACTTCCAGCTCACGATTTACGCTGGCAATCGTTCGCTCTTTACCGCTCGCAATGTTCGTCCTCAATCGCTCTAGCTTGAATTTTTCGATGTCGGCGTGAGTAATGCTCTTGATACGATTTGAGCCAAAATAGGCAGTGAGAGTACGCAAGTAAGCCTGTGGTGCTTTATAGGAACGACGCCCCGCAATTTTACGATCGCCTTTGTATTCGGCAGGTTGGAGGCGAGCCTTTTCGTAAATTTCCGCTAGTTGGCGAAAGGTCATCCGCGTGGCGTCAATAGTCTGTTGCCCGTGATCTTCGAATTCGCGCTTCATCTTGTCGTGAAGCTCGCGAGCATGGGTTTTGCTCTCCGCTTTCACGTGCCGCTCTTTTCTCTTTCCTTCTCCATCTGTGTAGATGAAGCGTGCGTATAACTGCCCATCAATGACCCTATAGTGCTTCTCTCTTTTCCCCGACATAACACTCTCCTTTACGAAATTTACTTCCACATCTACTTCCACAAAGGAGTGTATCATCGTGCAAAACTCTGAAACAGCAAAAAACAAAATAATGGCCAAAGATGTTGAATTTATTGGGAATAACGAACAGGCTGAAGCAATGTGAAACATTTAGAAACCGCATCAGAATCGGCTGTTAACCGAGGGGTTGTAGGTTCGAGTCCTACCTGAGGAGCCAATCTTTTCAATTACTTACAAGAGCCGCGAAAGCGGCTTTTGCTGTTTAGTCCCACATTTAGTCTCACATCCCAACAGAAATTACTCACTCAGCACTTTAAAAATTTAATTACTGGCAAGATCTATTTAAGGACGGGATGTTGGTTTTTCGAGCAGTCTTGCGCCATGACTTCAGGGTCAATGCCGCCCGCGCTGTGATCCAATTCAGAGGTGTAAACCGAAATGGCTTTTTCGACCTTTTTGAACAGGTCTTTGTAATCCACGACGTAGCCGAAATCTTTATCTTCACCATCCAGCCGGTTGGTGCGGCCGATGGCCTGGAACAATCCGTGATCCTGCATGCTTTGATCAATGTAAAGGTAGGTGCAGCTTGGCGCATCGAAGCCGGTGAGTAGTTTATTGACCACTTCATATTGGCTCGTTCTTTTTTGAACTTATCCTTGGCCCAGTCTTCGTAGCTTTCGGTTTTCGTCTTGCCCGGTTTGCCAAAATATCTTTCAGCAATTCAATGTAGGTGTTGTAAATGAACTCCTTGTCCGTTTCAGTGTCCGCGCCGGTGTCTTCCAGTGTGAAGTCTTTCGCTTGAGGATTGTAGGAAGTGACTACGGCGCATTTGCCTTTGGATGGTGTTTTTTGGAAAAGCGTGAAGTATTTGCAGGCTTCGTAAATGCTCGACGCCACCAGCATTGCAGTGCCTCGGTTATTGTTCAGGCGCGGTTTGACGTTGAAATCGAAAATGATGTCGCTGACCACACGATCCATTCGGGAACGCGAACTCAGCACGTTTTGCATCGTGCCCCACTGCTTTTTCAATTCGTCCTTTTGCCATTCGTTCAAGCCTCTGATTTTGGCGTCAAACCAGGCGTCAATCTGGTCTTCTGAACCCAGATGCTGATCAATGTCGCGCGCTTCATAAACGAGGTCGAGAACGACATCATCATCCACCGCTTCACTGAATTTGTAGGTATGAATGTAACCGCCGAAGATTTCCAGGCTGGTCTGCTTGTCCTTCTTTAGCAGCGGCGTGCCGGTAAAACCGATGAAAACCGCACTTGGCATCATGGCTTTCATTACCCGGTGCAATTTGCCGCTTTGTGTGCGATGGCATTCGTCCACAAAAACGAAAATCTCTCCGACCGTCTGGCTCGGTTGTGATTCCAGTTCCCGGATGAACTGATCGAAGTTGTCCACGTTTCGCTTGCCGAACTTATGTACCAGCGAACACAGCAAACGGGGAGCGGCTTGGCCCAATTGGGCCACAAATCGCGCCCGCTGTTGGTGCGGTAAATTTTCTCGCCCGCATCGCCGAAAACGCCTTCGATCTGTTTATCCAGCTCATCGCGGTCGGTGACAATCACGACACGGGCGTTCGGGTTGTTTTCTAGAATCCATTTGGCTAGCACTACCATGACGATGCTTTTGCCGCTGCCTTGGGTGTGCCAAATGATGCCGCCTTTGCGATCTAGCACGTGTTGCTGTGCAGCCTTGATGCCAAAGTATTGATGGACGCGGGTCAACTTTTCACGCAGCCGTCGAACAACACAAAATCGTGCATCAATTCAATTAGCCGTGCCTTGTCGCACATTTTCAGCAGGAATTTGAACCGGCTGTTGTCTTGTTCTTCTTCTTTCCATTTCAGGAAATACTTCTCTTCGGTGCCGATGGTGCCGTATTGCATCCCTTCGGAA
>CAYLJQ010000844.1:0-3135 GCA_964383955.1 uncultured Heliomicrobium sp.
GTTCACGCAGCTGGACGATGATTATTACGTTCCAGCGACAGGCTGGTCGTATCTGGAACTTTATTTGATGGGACTTGCCGCGCCGTCGGAAGTGCAGGACTTTTTCTTGTTGCGGAATCTGCTTCCAGCGGGCAAGGATGCGAACGGAAATCCGATTTTCAAAGCAGATCGAACGAAAATTACAGTGCAGGATGTGATTGCCGCAGAAGGGCCGCGCCTGCCAGAAGTAGACCGCGCGCAGAAGAAGTTCAACACCGGCATGGTCGTGATCGTCGAACACGGAGCAACACCGAGCAAGGAATTGATCGAACGCACGAATGGGATTCGTGAACGGTGGATTGATTATTGGGCGACAACCACCGGACATCGTTCATCAATGACGGCAAGTCCACGATAAGGACAAACCTACTGCGCATCCTGGCGACAAACAAAAAACGAAAGCCTGCCAATAGCTATTGGCAGGCTTCCGTTTTGGCGGGGATCGGAACTTAACTATTGATCCAGCAAACGATCAAAGTCGAGATATTTGTCATTTTCGAATTCAAGGTTGCCAACAAAAGAAGCGACTGCATCTGTCAGTTGAAGCTCTTCGCGTTGGCCGCCAAGTCGGATACCCGTCAGCACATCGCCTTTCGATGTTGTGCTGGTCAACAAAGCGTCCTGGTCGAATTTATCCTCATTGACCGTCACGGTTGCTTTGGCTTCTGCCACGACATCGTCCCCTTTCATGATCTTCATCACACCTGTTGCGGCGTCATATCGGATCAGGTACTTGCCCGGCTTCACCAAAGTGTTGTTCACCCAAATCTTCTGGGTAATGGTGACGTTTTCTTTCAAGTCGCCATTTGCAACGACTCCGATGCTTAATAAACATAAAAAGGAAATCGTCATTACCATCGTTTTAAAGTTTTTCATCTCCTGCTCCTAATTCTGATATTTCTGAGGTGAAATTACCTCAGGATTTGTTATTGGTTCGGATTTCTAAACAGTTGGAAGAAAGACGTTGGAACTATCAAAATATCCAAAAGCTACGTATTCGCCATTTTGATAAACCCTGACTTCACTTCTTCTGCCCATATCTCTGACCTCGGTGATGACTATTGCAGGCTGCGTGCCATGGGAAACGCCTTTCTGCGCAACCTTAGCGAACACAGCGCGTTACGCGTACTGTTAATGTTGATCAAGAAAGCATGGCGGAGAAAGAGGCGAAGAACCGTACACCATTCGACCGATTCGGCATCTGGCCCAGTACACTGAACGCTGGAAAACGAGCACTATTCTATTGGCCATCAGCGTCTACAACGGTAAACTTCGAGCAGATTTTCGGAAGTCTTAATCCCTTCAGAGGAAACTACATGCAATTACAGAACTCCCTTCGAATCGTTTGTCTATCCATGTTTGTATTGGTCACGCTGGCGGCGGCGCAATCTCCCAGGCCGCAAACACCTTCACGCGCAGATGTCTTGCGTGGGGAATACAGCCAGTGGCGTGCAAACAATGACCTGCTTTCGTATGACCTGGACATTCGCATTGACCCGGAAAAGAAAACGATCAGCGGCAAAAATACGATCCGCTTCAAAATGCTGAAGGAAGACACGCGGATTCAGTTGGACCTGTTTGCCAACCTGAACGTAGACAAAATTCTGTCTGGCGCAACCGAACTGAAATACACGCGCGAACTGTGGACGGTCTTTGTGGATTTTCCCGCGCCGCTGAAGAAAGGCTCCGTGCAATCCATTGAGTTTCATTACTCCGGTTCGCCGCAAGAAACCGGGCGGTTTGGCGGCATCAGTTTTCGCAAAGATCCCGCCGGGCGGCATTGGATCACGACGGCCTGCGAAGGCATCGGCGCCAGCGTCTGGTGGCCGAACAAAGATCAGCAGCGCGACGAGGTCGAAAGCATGCAAATGCATGTGTCGGTTCCCAGCACGCTGACCGACGTTTCCAACGGGCGTTTTATGGGAAAGAAAGACTTGGGCGACGGCTATACGCGGTATGACTGGAACATCAGCTATCCGATCAACAACTACAACGTGTCGCTGAACATCGGCGCGTATGAACATTTCAGCGACAAGCTGGGCGACCTGACGCTGGATTATTACTGCCTGCCGGAAAACCTGGAAAAAGCCAAACGCCAATTTGCCCAGGCCAAGCCGATGTTGGAAGCCTTTCAAAAGTATTTTGGCGAATACCCATTCAAGCGGGATGGTTACAAGCTGATCGAAGTGCCGTATTCCGGCATGGAGCATCAAAGCGCGGTGACGTATGGCAACAAGTTTGCGAACGGCTACCTGGAGCGCGACTGGACAGGCGTCGGGGTCAGCCTGAAGTTCGACTTCATCATCATCCACGAAAGCGCGCACGAATGGTTTGGCAACAGCATCACGGCGGCGGATGTTTCCGACCAGTGGATTCACGAAGGCTGGGCGACCTATGCCGAATGCGTGTACGTCGAAGCGCTGTTTGGATACGCGGACGCGCTGAAATACACCAACGGCTACAAAACGAAAGTCCGAAACCGCCAGCCGATCATCACCAAGCCTGAAACAAACCAAACGCCCGGACAGGATCAATACTTCAAAGGGGCGCTGTTTCTGAACACGCTGCGTTCCGTCGTGGATAACGACACGCGCTGGTGGAAAGTGCTGCGCGATTACTGCAAGAAGTTCAAATACCAGAACATCATGACCGAAGACGTGGTGGCGTTTTTCAACAAGGGAACCGGCAAGAATCTGACGCCGATTTTCGATCAATACCTTCGGCACAGCGCCTTGCCGGTTCTGGAACTGAAGTTTCAAGAGAGCGACGGCAGCGTTTCGTATCGCTGGAAAGCCGATGTCAAAGACTTTGCCATGCCGATCAAAGTCGGCAGCAAAGCGAATTGGCAAACGATTCAACCGACGACGGAATGGAAAACGATGAAGTCCAGCCTGAAAAAGGCGGAGTTCGAAGTCGCCACGGACTTGTATTACATCGAAATCAGCAAGCTTTGATCAAAGCTTGCTGATTTCCTTCTCGCTAAGATTCAAGCCGCAGTCTGTATTCGGCGAAAATTTATCTCGATTCTGGAAAGCCTTCTCACTATAATCCCGCCGCTTAGAAAGAAGTTTTTACTTACCGACCCATTGAAGTTTT
>CAYLJQ010000845.1:0-3133 GCA_964383955.1 uncultured Heliomicrobium sp.
GCGCCACCAGCATCCCGGAAGTCACGTTCAACCTGCGGTATCCGGGGCAGTACTTCGACAAAGAGACGAAGCTGCACTACAACTACTTCCGCACGTACGCGCCGGGTACGGGGCGGTATACGCAGGGGGATCCGATTGGGTTGGATGGCGGGTGGAATCGCTTTGCCTATGTGGACGGGAATCCTCTTTCATTCGTGGACCCAGAGGGATTGCAGACTCGGCAGGCACCGCCAGCGTTGACCTACTCTGGGGGGATTGCTGCGCCACGCGTGCAAACGCTCTTGAGTCAGATTCGGCAATACAACGCCAATTACTCGTATCAAGCAATTCGCCCAAGTACAGGGCCTGGGAGCGGGTACAACAACGCAGACGTTGCTTCATTGATGGGGATTCTTCGTGGCTACCAAAACGCACAGGCGTGTACGAGGGATGGGATCCCTATTGGGAGGTTTGTCATCGGCCAAAACGGTAACGTGATGCTTGAGCCTGTGGGTGGATCAACAGTGCCATACGGTCGCCTGGGCGTTGACACTCATACATTGTTCCCGAACGGTTCAAATTTCCAGCGACTGAATCCCAACGGCCATCCAAACAATCCGACGCCCCATGGCCATGGGCATCAGATGGGAACTGGGCCAGGACGTGCCGGGCAAGGCCCATCAGTGGATGTCCATGGCAATGTGGTTCCAGCAAATAGCGGCGCGGCACATTGGCCGATTAACTAGGGGGATGCAATGACTCCAGACCAGTTTATTAAAACGATTTATCTTGGGGATCGGTTGTGCCTTTCTATCAGCATGGAGGGCACAAGAAAGAGAGTGCTGTTGAAGGTGGACTGCATATCTAGAGTGCGTGGCGATTCATGGAATTACCACGATGCTGAGGATGTGTATGAGGGCTTTTTGGTTTTTGAAAACGTTTCCAGTTGCAGCTTCGAGTTGAAGGGGCAGTTGCCAAACGATTGGATTGAGCCAGTGTCTGTCAGGCAGTTAGCTGACAAAGCGGATACTTGGGAGTTTGTCTTTAGTTTGGGTGTGGTTGATTCGCAGGGCAGATCCAGTGAAACACTTCTGACGGTAGTTGCAGAGAGCCTTGCAATTGAAACTAAAGATGGCGTCCGGGTGTGTTCTTGAAAGTCAAGGTCGCCCCTCCAGGCTCCTTATTGCCTGATTCTCTTTCTGCCTTCTAAAAAGTCCGCCCTGAACAACCCGTAAGCCGTTGATCTGTCTCGAAGTTCTTCGGCTTGCAGGGAGCAGGATTTGCAAGGTATGGTTTCGCCAGCCCCTGTTTTCTTGCAAATTCCTCGGGAGAGTTGGATGGGTCCAAAGCCTTCGCAGTCACAAACGGCCGAGCTGTTCCTTCCTAGGTTGGACGAGCAGATCAACATGAAGCACCCGCTGGTCCGCTCGTCAACCAACCTGCCCGCGCTTGAAAACGGAATTGTTCAGGGCGGACTAAAAAAGCCACCCGTTCCCCCGGCCAGCCGCTGAGGCTGTGGGGTTCGGGTGGCTTCTTCCTTTATGCCAGTGGAAACGCCCTAAGTCGCAGTGACGCCGCTGGCTTGCTTGACGTGTTTGTCGGCGGAGCCAAGGACGGCACATCAAGGATTGTTGCCCGCTATCAGCAGGCCTTCTCTTCTGCGTATGCGGACCGATCGAGCAGCTATTTCGAGTGGGACCAAGGAAGCATGGTCATCGAAGCTGTTCTGGCTGCGAGAGGCAAGAACAAATGCGAGCCGATAAACATCGTCGGGCATAGCTACGGCGGTTCGACAGCGGCTTCCGTGTCGCGAGCATTGAAAGAGGCGGGGATTGACGTCAACCTGCTTGTCACCGTTGACCCTGTAAGCCGTGTTTGGTCAAGGGCGCCTGGTGCCGCTGCGACGTGGGTAAACGTCAACGCCACACCAAGTTCGTCGAATGGCTTTACAGGCGATGCTTGGGCGGCGTTAGGTGGCAAGTGGGACGACTGGCCAAATGGCAAAGCAAATTTGTATTACCGGGCACCGTTTCATCACAACGAGTTCGCCAAAATGTTTGAGTTCGTTTCACCGGGAGGGAAAAGTGCGTTGCAATTGCTAATGGACTCGAATTCTTCTTCGTGCACCTGCCAGGGGAACCAATGAACGTGCTTCGCGTGCTGCTACTCCCAGTGTTGTCGTTGACCCTGACCTCGTGTATTGCCAGTGCTGACGTGAGTTTGTCAGCCGTCAGTTTTCTGGCAACAAAAGCTTTGGTGTCAGATGACGCTGGCAACGAAGTCGCTGCTGTAGGGTACTTAAAAGCTGCTTTAGTCGCAGACCTTAACCTGGAAGGTCTGGCTGCCGAACATGGCGCTGAGCTTTGGTATTCCGCAGAGACCTGCGAGACGCACGTCCAGTTGAGCGTGTGGCCATACCTGTTGGTAAATGGCACGAATTTGTACACAGCGCTCGTCGCCTACAAGGATGTAAAGGGAGGCTCCTACAACCTAGCGTCTCGCCCCGAAGATATCTGCATGACCGTGGGCATCGGAAGCATGAATCCGTTTGTCAACGCTCGCTCAAAAGTTATTCGATACGTGCTGCCCAGCAGTTTGACGGAGGAGTTGCGTGCCTACGAATCGGGGGGAGGAGTAGTCGACTTCAAGCTCTCTCCTGACTGCCAATCGCGCTTGTGCCGACCGACACTGAATGTCAATAGGACGAAATTAACGGATTGATTCAAAGCGGAAGCGCAATACGCGCCCACTGAAGGTGAGTTGGGATCTATTGCATGCTACAAAGTTTATAGCTGCTAGCGCTTGCCCATCAGGCGGTAGTGCCCAATCTGGATAAAAGCCAGCGAGGCCGACCCTCCTGCTGGGCTTTGAGCAGACAGTCACCGCAGGCAGCAACAGCGCCAGCACCAGCGTCACCTACCAATACAACACCGCAGGCGACCTGCTGGGCGACGGCTGGACCAGCTACCGCTTCGGCAATGAAGGGCACATGGAAAGCGCCAGAAACCACAGGCGGTGAGTTTCAAAAACTTCCGAGTTACTCAAGCACCAACAAAAAGGGCTCCCCATGGGAGCCCAGTTTGCTTGGCCAGTGCGGGGGTGGGTGCTTGTCCAAAACACCTCCCATGGCAGCAGCACCCGCACCGCGCGAAGT
>CAYLJQ010000846.1:0-3132 GCA_964383955.1 uncultured Heliomicrobium sp.
CCTGATGGAGCGTTGCATCAATTCCCCACAGATCAGCACCAGTTACAGCAAACCCCAGAGATAAAGAACATCGTTTTGTATTGTTGTCATAAACAAACGGAAGCTCTTTTATAAACCAAGTGAGTGTCATGACTTGCTTTACGGATTGGACTGCCAAGGTTCCAATTCGGTACGTCTGCCGTAAAGAACAAACACCGGAGAAGGAAATGAAAACTACATCGAAACACAAACTGGTAATGGGAACGACT
This sequence comes from uncultured Heliomicrobium sp., assembly GCA_964383955.1. Lineage (GTDB taxonomy): Bacteria > Acidobacteriota > Blastocatellia > RBC074 > RBC074 > RBC074. The sequence goes on from CAYLJQ010000846.1 coordinate 249, forward strand.
TTATGTCTGGCAGGGTTGTGCTTGCTGGCCGTGGGCTGTTCGAAATCCAAGCCCCCGGCGCAGGCGATGGCTGCCACCAACGTCGAAGTCGTTGAAGTTGAACAAAAAGACACGCCTGTGTACAGCGAATGGATTGGCACGCTGGACGGCATGGTCAATGCGGAAATCAAGGCACAGGTGACTGGGTATTTGCTGAAACAGCATTACACCGAAGGGGCTTTTGTCCGAAAAGGGCAATTGCTTTTCGAAATTGATCAACGCCCGTTTCAGGCTGTGCTGGATCAGGCGAAAGGAAAGCTTGCCGAAGCGGAAGGCCAGCTTGCCCAGGCCAATGGGCAACTTTTGCAGGCACAGGCACAAGTCGCGCAGTCCGAAGCCGATCAAGGCAAAGCGCAACTGGACGTGAACCGCTACGCGCCGTTGGTGAAAGAGAAAGCCGTCACCGATCAGGAAATGGACAATGCCGTGCAGGCGAACCTGGCCGCCAAGGCCAAAGTCGAAGCCTCCAAAGCAGGTGTTGAAACGGCCAGAGCTTACATCGTCGCCGCCAAAGCCGCGATTGAATCCGCCAAAGCGGGAGTTTCCACCGCGCAACTGAATCTGAACTTCACCAAAATCATCTCGCCGATTGACGGCATTGCGGGACAAGCTCAGGCTCAAGTTGGAAATCTGGTCAGCGCCACAGGTCCCAGTCTGACCACGGTTTCGACAGTTGATCCCATTAAAGTCTATTTCACTCCCAGCGAGCAGGAATATCTGAATTACACCCGGCGTAATCCCACGCAAAGCGCGCGAGAAGAAGCAAGAAGAAGACTGGAACTGCAATTGGTTCTGGTGGATGGCACAACGTATCCGCAGACGGGCAAGTTTTATATGGTGGATCGCCAGGTGGATCCGAAAACCGGCGCCATTCGATTGGCGGGCATTTTTCCCAATCCGGGAAACGTTCTGCGCCCCGGTCAATATGGACGTGTACGCACGGTGACCAGCTTGAAGCAAGGCGCGTTGATGGTTCCTCAGCGAGCCGTAACGGAACTGCAAGGACGCTATCAGGTGGCGGTTGTCGGCAGCGACAACAAAGTCGGCATCCGGCAAGTCAAAGTTGGTGAGCGCGTTGGCGCGTTATGGATTATCGAAGAGGGATTGCAGGCCGGAGAAAAAGTCGTTGCAGAAGGAACGCAGAAAGTCCGGCCTGACACCATCGTAAATCCGAAACCTTACGTCGCACCTTCGCCAACTCCGGCGGCTTAATCGAGAGGACCAATTTCATGATTGCCGATTTTTTTATCAAACGCCCGATCGTGGCGATGGTCATCTCCATTGTCACGGTGATTGCTGGTTTGGTTGCAATGCGTTCGCTGCCGCTGGCGCAGTTTCCCGACATTGTGCCGCCACAGATCATTACTTCCACTTCTTACACCGGAGCCGATGCCGTCACGATTGAACAGTCTGTTTCGACGCCGTTGGAACAGCAGATGAATGGCGTGGACAACATGCTGTACATGCAATCCACCAACGCCAACGACGGCACGGAACAGTTGACCGTTACATTCGACGTAAACACGGACGTCAACACCGATCAGGTCAACGTGCAAAATCGCGTGGCGCAAGCTCAGTCAAGTCTTCCCACGGACGTCAACCAGCTTGGCGTTTCCGTGCGCAAATCAACGGGATTGCCGATGTTGGTGATTTCGCTGTTTTCGCCGAATAAAACCTACGATTCACTATTTCTGGCCAACTACGCCAACATCAATATCAACGACACGCTGTACCGCGTTCCCGGCGTTGGCGAAGTGCGTTTGTTCGGCGCCAGCGATTACGCAATGCGGATATGGGTGAAACCGGATGTGCTGGCCAAACTTGGTTTGGGTGTTCCTGACATCACGACGGCGGTGCGCCAGCAAAGCAATGTAAATCCGGCGGGACAGGTCGGTGCGGAACCTGCGCCGAAAGGCAAGGAAATGACCTACACCATCCGCGCACAAGGCCGGCTGCAATCGCCTGAAGAATTTGGCCAGATCGTCGTGCGCTCCAATCCGGATGGTTCGGTTGTGCGATTGAAAGATGTCGCCCGCATTGAACTTGGCGCGCTGAACTACCAACAGATCGCTCGTGCCAATGGACAGCCAGGTTGCATCATCGCGGTGTTTCAAGCGCCGGGGTCAAACGCGCTGGCGGTTGCGGAAGGCTTGCGGAAAACCATCGCCGAACTGAAGACGCGATTTCCGAACGACCTGGATTATTCGATCACGCTCGACACGACGGCTCCGGTGACGGAAGGCATCCGCGAAATCATCAAAACGCTGATCGAGGCAATGATTCTGGTGATTCTGGTTGTTTTCCTGTTCCTGCAAAACTGGCGCGCAACATTGATTCCGATGATCGCCGTGCCGGTATCATTGATTGGAACGTTTGCGGTCTTTCCGTTGCTCGGATTTTCAATCAACACGTTGTCGCTGTTCGGATTGGTGCTGGCCATCGGCTTGGTCGTTGACGACGCAATCGTCGTGGTCGAAGCCGTCGAACATCACATCGAAGAAGGGATGTCCCCGCGCGACGCTACGTTCCAGGCGATGAAGGAAGTGTCCGGACCGGTGATTGCCATCGCGCTGATTCTGGCTTCGGTGTTTCTGCCCGTGGCCTTTATGGGAGGCATTCAAGGACGGCTGAACAAACAGTTCGCCGTTACGATTGCCATTTCGGTCCTGATTTCGGCCTTCAACGCGCTGACACTTTCGCCTGCGCTTTCGGCTTTGCTGCTGCGGCCGCGCAAAGAATCCAAAGGGATTTTTGGCCGCTTCTTTGGCGGGTTCAACCGCGTCTTCGAGAAAGCCACGCACCGCTACGTAAGCTGGAGTCATGGCTTGATTCGCAAAGCCGTTGT
>CAYLJQ010000847.1:0-1795 GCA_964383955.1 uncultured Heliomicrobium sp.
GGATGGGGTCGTGGTGCAGATCACTGATCCGCCGATCCGCACCTTGATTCCGGCAACAGTTTTCGCGTCTGATACGATGGCTGTGCCCAACGCTCAGGCGGTTCTTTCAGAAGATGGAACAGCGCTCAAGATGGGCGAGATTCAGATTGTGCTTGGCCAGGAATTACGATTGAAACTAGACGCGGCGAATCCAATGACCCGGAGCCTGATCTTTTCCCTGGACAGGTAAAGAATCGCCTTTCAGAAAGTGATCGAAATTCGTCAGCAATCAGGATTTTGTGGCAACTAAAGTCTCTGTGCTAGCATAAATCACGGTTCCGCGGACACAACCGATTTCAATACAGAATCAGGAGAAGCGAGGAAAATATGGCAATTTCGTTGCGGCAAGCCGCTCTGGTCGGTTCGTACATCATCAAACAAAAAATCAAAGGCACTAAGCAGTATCCTCTGGTTTTGATGCTGGAGCCGCTGTTTCGCTGCAATCTGGCCTGCGTCGGTTGCGGCAAGATTCAATATCCGGGCGAGATTCTGAAAAAGAACATGACGCCTGAACAGGCGTTCAAAGCCATTGACGAATGCGGCGCTCCGGTCGTCACCATCGCCGGTGGTGAACCGCTGCTGCATCCGGAAATTGATGTCATCACCAAAGGAATGATCCAGCGTAGGAAGTTCGTTTACCTTTGCACTAACGCCATTTTGATGGAAAAGAATCTGCACCGGTTCCAGCCTTCGCCTTACCTGACTTTTAACGTTCACCTGGACGGAATGCGCGAACGCCATGACCATTCGGTTGATCGCGAAGGCATTTTCGACATTGCGATTGAAGCCATCAAAAAAACCAAAGCTGCCGGGTTTCGCGTCAACACAAACACCACCGTTTTTGAAGGCGAAACCCCGGACGGGCTGCACGAAATGTTCGACATGCTGGCGGATTTAGGCGTGGATGGGATGACGATTGCACCAGGATATGCCTATGAAAAAGCGCCGGATCAGGACCATTTTCTGTCGCGGCAAAAGACGAATGAACTCTTCCGCCAAGTGCTTGGCCCGCTTTCAACCAAGCGCGGCAAAAAATGGGTGTTCAATCAATCGCCGCTGTATCTGAAGTTTTTGATGGGCGAAATTGATTACGAATGCACGCCGTGGGGCAGCCCGAATTACAACATCTTTGGCTGGCAAAAACCCTGCTACATGTTTAGCGACGGGTACGCGCAAAGCTTCAAGGAGTATCTGGAAGAGACAAACTGGGACAATTACGGGCGCAAAAGCGGCAATTCCAAATGCCAGAATTGCATGATGCACTGCGGCCACGAACCGACAGCGGCAATTGACGCCACCAGCAGCTTGAAAAACATGCTGATTTCGATTCGCGGTTTAGGCTGACCACTCGCGTCTAACTTCTAAAAAACCAAAGGCTGGAAGAGAAATAATCTCTTCCAGCCTTTGGTTTTCGCAGGTTGAATTTAAGTTCAATTTGTCGCGGCAGCTTGCAGCGGCGCGCAGAATTTGTCGAAGGCGTTGGTCAGTTCAGCGGCAATTTGATCGGCGCTACGGCCTTCAATCTGGTAGCGCTCCAGCAAGTAAACCAGCTTGCCGTCTTTCATCAGCCCGATGGAAGGCGATGACGGCGGATAGCCAGTGAAATAGCCACGCGCTTGCGCGGTCGCGTCAATGTCGGCTCCGGCAAAGACGGTAATTTTCTTGTCTGGCTGAACGCTGTGGTTTAGCGCTTTTGCGATTCCCGGACGGGCTTTGCCGGCAGCGCATCCGCAAACAGAATTTACCACCACCAGCA
>CAYLJQ010000847.1:1805-3122 GCA_964383955.1 uncultured Heliomicrobium sp.
GTTCCCGTGGAATTTTGGATCGCGGCGTCAACGGCCTCAGGCGTGCGAGTTTCTTCAAATCCGATTCGGGTCAAATCATCGCGCATCGGTTTAATCATCAGTTCAGAATAAGGCATCTCAACAATCTCCTTCTTGTGTATTTTTGGGTTTCTTTCCGACTTATGCAGAACTGCATACTATGCAGCTTGCCAAACCGAATCAAGCCCTCAACTGCCCTTCTGACTGGTCAAGTTCTATCTCCCCAATACGATCAGACTGTTTTTCGATGATTTCTGCCGATAAGGCCAAAAAGTCATAAGCAGTGACAATGCCGATCAACCTGCCTTGTTCGACAACCGGCAAGCAGCCGACTTTCAATCGCCGCATGATTTTCAGCGCGTCCAATGTCAGCGTGTCCGGCGCGACCGTAACCAAATCGCGTTTCATCACTTCCTTGACGGCAACCGGCTGAGACTGCTTGTTCAGCAAGCCGTGCGATAACAGCCGCAATAAATCGCGGTGAGAAACCAATCCGACAAGCCTGCCTTCATCGTCTTCGACCGGAACGTGGCGAATGTGTTTCCACTCCATGACGCTTGCGGCCAGATCAATCAGGTCGTCAGGCCGCACTGTGAACAAATCGGTCGCCATCAACTGGCTGACCGTCTGGTAACTATGGCTCCAATCGCGCGGAGCATCTGCCTTGGCCAGCGGCCATGTATGAACCGGCTCATCGGCTTGTTGATGTTCAATCATTTGCTCCACCAGAATGCGGCTGCGCAATTCGCGAGTGCCCTGCCCGTCCATTGCCGCCAATGAACGCAACGACCACAGCGCGCCATTTTGATCCCGGCGGACGCGCTCTTCGACCACGTCCAGGTAACGGCTGATGTCAGACGATTCAACGCCAGCGTGTTTCAATCCTTCGCGCGCCAACGGCATCAACTGTTCCAGAATCAATGGAGCCGCAGAATGGTCAATGCCGTTCAACCATCGAATTTGCGCTTTCAGCCCGTGGCGAGAAGCGGCAAAAAAATTGTCCTTTGCATCGTCGAATTGCATTAACCGGTCAACGTCGCCGAATTCGGCTGGCAAAGCCATCATCAACCCGTAAAAAAATGCAGCGTTGGCCATTTCATCCAGCACTGTTGGCCCGGCAGGCATGGCGCGCTGTTCAATTCGCAAATGCGCCACGCCGTCTTTGATGCCATAACAAGGGCGATTCCATCGCCAGACCGTGCCGTTGTGCAAACGCAGCGCGGACAACGCAGGCAATTCGACGCGCGCCAAAACTTCCATTGGGTCTTCGTCAATTTCTTTTGTCAGCAACACGCGGAA
>CAYLJQ010000848.1:0-3115 GCA_964383955.1 uncultured Heliomicrobium sp.
GTTTCAACCACAGGCTGAATCGGCTGCTGTAAAATAGCCGGGCCATTGCTTCTGAAACTATTTCCCAGATTCACGATCCAAGGAAAGAAACCGCCAAGATACAACAGTAGGATGACCAATACCGCTACGACAGCGGTTCCGCCGCCATACCCACTGTTGGAACTGCCACCGCCATCACCAAAGTCTCTATCTCCATATTCGATAATTCGTGCCATATTTCCTCCTCATGGTGAAAACAAAATTTATTTCACTTCTTCACTGTCAGATGTTTGCAACGTGTGTGCCGTCGCATCTAACTAATCAATAAGGGCACTAACTCTCATAAAACATAAGGCTTTGGCAGTCATTGCTCCGATTTTCATCAAAGACAAATCGGGAAAAGTGTATTTATGGAAAACATACAGTGCTCTTTGCCCTGTATACATTTATCGCTTTTATATGCCCAGAGAAATGAACAAAGAAAAGAAGCGCGAAAAATCTGGGTTGCCGATTGTCGGCATTAAAAGACAAAGCCCGTAAGCATTCAGACGCTGTACGGGCTTTGTCTTTTCTGATTGTTAAACAGGAATCACTCGTTTATTCCGCCTGACTCTCCACTGTAAATTAAGGTTCCTGTGCGTCCCGTCCCCTGGTTTAGGGAAGTCTGACCGCCGACCGTAAGGGCCGCGTATCCAAAAACAGCTCCGCCGACAACTTCGTTTTTCGGCTCCAAGTCCGTCAATTCAATCATTTCGTTTGTGTTCAATTCGTTTCTCCTGAAGTTAGAACTCCCGTGATTACCGGCAGTAGAAATCTCTGTTAAATTGGTTTATCTGTTCAATATCGCGTCGCACGGCATTTGTGCATCTGCTAAGGCGAAGAACAGAAGGAAAAACCACCACGCGAAGAGAAAAAATAAGCTTTGGCTGACTTGGCCCAACCGACATTGCTTTCTCCCCAAATGAGAAAGCCCTTCTCTCAATTGAGAAGGGCTTTAACCTTATATTCAATTGCACAGGAACCTAATCCGCTCCCAACGGCTGAAGCGGTTCGGGCATGCCTTCTGCAATAGGTTCGTCTAGTTTTACTTTTTCTTTGGAACTGCGCTCTTCGATGATGGTGTAGATCGTCGGGATGAAGAGCAAAGTGATCAGCGTCGAAGTCACCATGCCGCCAATCACGACGCGAGCCATGGGAGATTGCACTTCCGCGCCTTCGCCAATGCCCAGCGACATCGGAATCAAACCAAGAACCGTCGCCAGCGTCGTCATCAGGATTGGACGCAAGCGGCGGCGACCAGCCAGTTCCACAGCGTGGCGAAGCGCCAAACCGTCGCGTTCGCGCAGCAAAATGGTGTAATCAATCAACACGATCGCGTTGTTGACCGCGATGCCCGCCAGCAGGATGGCTCCGATAAAGGCTTGCATGTTGAAGGTCGTGTCGGTCAGGAACAGCGCCAGCGCGACGCCTATGCCCGCCAGCGGGATCGAAAAGAGAATGATCAGCGGGTCGCGCAGCGATTCAAACTCCGCCGCCATCACCATATAAACCAGCACGATGGCCAGAAGCAGGCAGAAGAGAAGTTCGCGGAAAGATTTCTGCTGCTCTTCGTATTCCGAACCGTAGTTGATCGAAAAGCCTGATGGCATACGCATCCCCACCAACCGCTTATCAATGTCGCCCATAATCGAACCCAGATCGCGTTTGGCATAACCGGCTGTGACGCGCACCAGACGTTCCTGATCCTGACGTTCGATGGAAACCGGGCCTTCACGGCGCTGCATCGTAACAAGATTGCCGATGGGGACGTTCTGACCGCCCGGCGTCGTAACCGTGATATTTCCCAATTGCCCAATGTTGGCGCGCTGCTGTTCGCTCAGGCGGACCAGAATGTTGAATTCGCGGCCTTCCTGGCGGAACTGGCTGGCGCGGCGTCCGCCGATCACGGTTTCCAGCGTGTTGGCCACATCAGCGGCATTGATGCCCAGGCTGGCAGCTTTCGTGCGGTCCGCCTTGATGACCATTTCAGGGAAACCTTCGCGGCGGCTGATTTGCGAATCGGTGACGCCGGGAACGCCATCCACAACGTCTTTGATTTGCTTTGCCAGTTCGCTGGCAACAGCCATATCGTGTCCGCGAATTTCGACCGAAACGCGGTCGCCTTGGTTCCCGCCCATGCGCTGCATCATCTGGTTGCTGCTGGAACGCGCGCGAACGATCAAGCCCGGTTGCAGGTTCAGCTTGGGGCGAATCATGTTGGCGATTTCCTGCGTCGAACGCGTGCGCTCTTTTTTGTCTTTCACCATGATGCGAAGCTCGGCTCTGTGCATGGACGAAGACATAAAGCCACCGCCGCCGACTTCGGTCAGCAGATGTTTGAGTTCCGGGATTTCGCGTTTGACGATTGCTTCTGCCTTCTTCGCCAGTTCGTCCATCACTTCAATGCGGGTGCCGGGAGGCATTTCCAAATCCACGCGAACTTCGCTTTCGTCTGTTTCCGGCATCATTTCAAAGCCGATGTACGGAGTCAGCGCGATTGCTCCGGCAAACAACACCAGCGCGCCGAAAACGACTGTCTTGCGATGATTCAGCGACCAGCGAATCGCCATCTGGTAATTTTCATCCAGCTTGTCCAGCAAGTTGCCGCTGACCCCAACGATCTTGGCCATAATGGCGTGACGTTTGGCGTCGGGCGGACGAACGCGCAAATACTTCGAGCATAGAACGGGAACCAGCGTCAGTCCGATTAACAGCGAGAAAAGCTGCGAAAAGCCCACGATATAGGCCAACTGCTTGAACATCACGCCGGTCATACCGCCCAGGAAAACCAGCGGGACAAACACCGCCACCGAAGTCAGTGTCGAAGCGATCAGCGGCGCAGCCACTTCGCTGGTTCCGCTGACGGCGGCTTCGGCGTGCGTCTGGCCGCTTTCACGGTGGCGGAATACGTTTTCGATGATGACGATGGCGTTGTCCACGATCATGCCTACGCCCAGGGCCAATGCGCCGAACGACATTGTGTTCAGCGTGAAGCCGTTGGAATACATCAGCAAAAACGTTCCCATGATCGTGATCGGAATCGAAGCCGCGACAATCATGGTGCTGCGAATGTTTCGCAGGAACAGCAGCAGAGCCA
>CAYLJQ010000849.1:0-3110 GCA_964383955.1 uncultured Heliomicrobium sp.
TGACCGGATGCTGGATCAACTGGTGGCCCGCAATCAGGTGACAGAAGCGATGATGGATCGCGTTGCTGACAGATTGCGCGAATTCCATCGCACGGCGTTGCGTGGGCCTGAGGTAGGGAAATGGGCTAGTCCAACGGAAATTCGCCACAACTGGGAAGAAAACTTCGCGCAAACCGAGCCTTTCATTGGCCGCACGATCAACGCAGAGGCTTTTCAGTCAATCCGCGCCTGGGTGAGCAAATGGCTGGAGAAAACCGACCTGCTCAAACGCCGTGTGAGCGAAGGCTGGATTGTGGACGGGCATGGTGACGTGCGTTGCGAAAGCATTTGTGTGAAAGACGATGCCATCTGCATTTACGACTGTATTGAATTTAACGACAGGTTCCACTGTGACGATGTTGCCAGCGAAGCGGCTTTTCTGGCCATGGATTTGGACGCGCGCGGTAGACCGGACCTGGGTTATTTCTTTACCGAAGCTTACGGCGGGCGGACACCCGACAAAGACTTTTTCACTTTGTTGCCTTTCTATCGTTGCTACCGCGCCTTCGTGCGGGGAAAAGTGCTCAGTTTCCAACTCAATGAAACGGAATTCAGTGAAGAGGAACACCGGGCAGCAACGAGCAACGCAGCGAAGTATTTCGAGCTGGCGGACCGATACGCATCGCCATTGAAGCGACCGACAGTTATTGCCGTCAGCGGGCTTTCGGGCACCGGCAAAACTTCAGTCGCCCGCGCCATCGCTGGCGAACTTGGATTCCGAGCCGTTTCTTCCGATGCCGTGCGGCAATCGCTTTTCGGCGAAGCCAAGCAACCGTCTGCTTACGGTGAAGGCGCATATAGCGACGAAGCCACCCGGTTGACTTATCAGAAGCTGATTGAAAGCGCGCGCGCACAACTTCTCGAAAATGGAGGCGTCGTGCTGGATGCCACATTTCTGCACCCAGAACAGCGGCAAATGTTGATCGCGATGGCTCAATCCGCTGGCGCGGAATGCAGGTTCATTCAGTGCCAACTGGCACCAGAATTGACACGCAGCCGGATTGCCAAGCGCGCAACGCTTGGGAACGGTCTTTCCGATGCAACCTGGGAAACAAATTTACGACAGCGTGAAGCGGCAATGGTTTTGGGCGAAGAGATAGATCGGAACTGCCTTTTGCTCGACACTGGCAGCGATCTTTTCACCGTCGCTCATCGGGCAACTGATTGGCTGCGGCAACAGGAACTGATTGGCAACGACCCTTAAATGGAGCAAAAGAAATGACACCGCGACCGACCCACATACTTCGACATGAACATCGTGTCATTGAACAGGTGCTGCGGGCGCTGGACGGAATGTGCCTGAGGCTAAAGGCGGGTGACGAAGTTCCGGCAGAGGCGCTTTCGCAGGCTTTAGAATTCATTCAAACTTATGCTGACGGCCATCATCACAGGCGAGAAGAAGAGTATTTCTTTCCAGCATTGAAAGAATGCGGGTTTGAAGAAGGCGGTGCGCTACGGTTCTTGCAGGAAGAACACACGCTTGAACGCAAATTACTGGCTGACCTGGAATTTGCCGTTGAACAGTATCGCCGCGGAGACGCAGACGCCGTTCTGCGTTTTGTCGGAATTTCAGATCGTTTCTGTCAGCACCTGATCGGGCACATGCAAAAGGAAGATAGTCTATTGTTCAGAATGGCCGAGGACTTGCTTGACGACGACGCCAAAAACGAATTGATGCAGAAACTGGCGCGATCCGATGCAGACAGTCGGGAAGCGTGGAATCACAGATATGAGCAGATAGCCGCAGAGCTTGAAAACGTATGGACAATTTAGAATGAAGTGGCGGAAGAGCATCTGGCTCGCCCGCCACTTCTATCACCCAGCTAAGCAGCAGCCTTCACTTCCACATTGGTTACTTTGCCAGCAACCGTTTTCACAAGTTTAAGTTCAAGAACTCCGTCTTTCAGCGTAGCCGTCGCCTGTGAAGGATCAACTTCCTGCGGCAGGCTCAGGCAGCGGCATAATTGATTCGTTTGAAATTCCGAAAAGACTTCGTTGGCCGTTTCTTCCTCTTTCTTTTGCTCTGTTTGGCCGGTGATGATGATCTGTTTTGGCTCAACACTGACTTTGAGTTCCTCAGCCTTCAGGCCAGGGACTTCCGCGCGGACGATCAAATGGCCATCGCTTTCTTTCAATTCCAATGGCAAACGCCGTGTTAGTTCAAATTCAGCGCGGAGCCAGTCTTCCACTTCGTGCCCGAATTCCCGGCCTCGTTCTTCGAAGAACTGATACGCGCGCCTGGCGATTGATTGGGCGGATTCTTTCATCTGCTCAAAGAGCTTTTCGGCCTCGACAAAGACCGGACCTGATGGCGCAGATTGCTGCGATTTCAAAGCCTGTTGCGGTTGCATATTTACCTTCCTTTCGATTTTAGAGTTTGATGCTTTTGTTAAAGCGAGTTGCGATTTTGACCGGCCATCAACAAATGGTGGCAACTGGTTGATGGCAACCTGTATGCCAGCCACGTAACTGCCTCTCAACCACTTTTCTGAAGAAAGACTGGGCGAAGTTACCCAATCATTGGTTTAGAAGGTGGAAATTCCCGCATCAATGTTGGCTGAAATGCGGCTTACAGTCAGCGCTTGTCGTTGTGTATCAGGTACGGCAGCACATAGGAGAATGAATGAGGTTCGGTATAGCCATTGCAGGAACAGTTTGTGACGTTCGACCAACACAGATGCTGTGGCCGAAGGAGCAAAAGGAGGCTTTTATGTCGCTGCCAGCAAACAACAAATCAGCAACCACTCTTTCACCCGTGGCGATTGCGCCTCCGGTTATTCAACTGGAGAACATCCATAAAATTTACAGCCTGGGAGAAGTCGAAGTGCATGCCCTGCGCGGCATTTCGCTGACTGTTCAGCAAGGCGAATTTGTGGCGATCATGGGTGCCTCTGGCTCAGGCAAATCAACGCTGATGAACATCATCGGCTGTCTTGACCGCCCGACAAGTGGAATGTACCGGCTGGACGGTCAGGACGTTTCGAAACTTTCCAAAGACGAACGCGCTGATATTCGCAATCTAAAAATTGGCTTTGTTTTTCAAGGCTTCAACCTGTTGGCGCGAACGTCTG
>CAYLJQ010000850.1:0-3108 GCA_964383955.1 uncultured Heliomicrobium sp.
TCTTTTTCATAAGTTATTGTCTACAAAAATGTTGTCGTTAATTCAATGCCATTGACCTGGTAGGGGCCGATTTTGACGTTGAAAAACTGGTAGTTGCCGTTTTCATCTGTTTGCGCCGTGACGGTGACACCGGTTGCCGAATTTTTCAGCGTGATGGTCGCGCCCGGAATCGCCGAACCGGCAGAATCCGTGACCGTGCCAAGCACCGTCGCCGTATCGAACTGCGCATAAGCTGCGGGGGCAAGCAGAAAAACTGCCATGAATGAAATCACCAGCCTTAAAGACCGGCAGGTGAGGGACATAGAACTTCTCATAATTCCTCCGTGAGTTCTGGTTGTTTATGGATATTTGAATTGAGCTGCAACAATAACAATCCCAGCAGCTACCACGCATCAGAGTGAGATAAATTCTTCGTTAATTCTTGATCAGTCGTGAAGCTCTGATACGTCAAAATTTTTAGAAAATTTAGGGGCACAAGACAGCTTTGATGTCATCGCCTTCTGCGGCCAGCATTCGCTCAAAAGCTGCAACGCCATCGCTCAAGGGAAACGCTTTGATCCAGCTTGTGCCGTCAACTTTTCCGCTGGCTAGCAAATCAACGGAAAATTGTAATTCTTCCATCGTTGCTCCGTAGCTGCCTTGCACGCAGCGTTCGGATAACGTTATGTCGTAGGAATCCATTGTGATGGTATTTTCGTGCGTGCCGATCCACACGGTTGCGCCGCCTGGGCGCGTAGCCGGCAGCGACTGTAATTTGGTGTCGGACAAACCGACAGCATCCACAACCACATCTGCGCCTTCGCCATCCGTCCAATCAAGCACAGCACTTTGAAGGTCATCCTGATGGGGATTGATCGCGAGTTTCGCGCCAAGTTTGGTTGCTGTTTTCAGCCGTTCAGGAAGGATCTCAGTGACCATGATTTCCGCATCCGTCATCGCCTGAAATGCTTGCAGCGTCATCAACCCGATTGGGCCAGCGCCCAGAATCAAGACTTTGCGCGGGTTAAGGCGTTTTGACAGACCGACGACGTGAACGCCATTGGACAGGACTTCAGTCAGACTGGCGGCTTCAGCAGGCAAGTGATCTGGCCAGGCCACAACGCTTTTTTCCGGCGCAGTGACCAATTCGGCAAACGCGCCCAAGCGCTGCATGCCGAACACGTGCCGGTTGGCGCACAAATTGACTTCGCCTCGCCGACAACGCACGCATTCGCCGCAACCGATCAGCGCATGCGAAACAACTCGCTGGCCTGTCTTGAAATTGGATACGCCGCGTCCGGTGTCCACAACTTCGCCGCAAAATTCATGGCCCAAAAACAATGGCGGGACACGACGCGGACTGCGATTGCGAAAGGCCTCCAGTTCGCTGCCACAGATTCCACAGGCTGAAACTCGCAACAGCAATTCGCCTTCACCGGGTTGCGGGTCAGGCGCTTCCGCGATTTCCAGCCGATTATAGGCAGAGTAAAGCAGCGTCTTCATTCGGATTCCTTGAAAAGTTGTGTCGTGGTTTAACTTCGATTTTACATGGCGGCTGGCGAAAAGCGAATGGCTGTCATTAATTTGCCAGCAGAATTCTCAAGTCGCGGACGTTATTGCCAGTTGGGCCCGTGATGATGGCATCGCCTATCGCCTGGAAGAAGTTGAAAGAATCGCTGTTGATCAGATGCGCTTCGGCGGAAATGCCTTGTGCGGCTGCGCGGCGAATGGTTTCTGCGTCGGCGATGGCTCCGGCTGCGGGACTGTGACCGTCTATTCCGTCGGTCCCGGCGCTGAGGGCAACGACGTTATCGGTTTGAAACAAATCCATTTGGATCGCCGCGCGCAGGATAAATTCCTGGTTTCGCCCGCCTTGTCCGTTTCCGCGAACCGGACAAATCGCTTCGCCGCCTGAAATCAGGCAAACGCCTTTGCCGCCCGATTTTTTTGCATGCCTGGCTTGTAGCAGCACAATGCGCTCGACATGCGTCAACATCATGGCTTCGACGTAGCCTTCCACCTGATCTTCGGCAAGCTCGACGATTAACCCGAAATCTTGTTCTGCAATTCGCTTGGCTTCCAGCATCGCTCGGCGGTTGTCCATCAATAGATGATGCGAATGGCGATACGGTACCGGGAGCGGTAGCGACCGGGTGTCTTTAGCATCGCGCCTTCCAAACAACCTGCTTGCTACTGCTCCCGGTACTGCGCCGAACTGATTGATCAAATCATAGCGTTCGACGATTCGCTGAAAGTCTTCCGCCGTCGAAGCATCCGGCAGCGTCGGCCCGGAAGCCACGGTTGTCAGGTCGTCACTGTTGACGTCCGAAATGTAGAGCGAAATTTGCCGTGAACGCAGAGCCGCCGCCGCCAGTTTGCCGCCTTTGACCGCCGACAAATGCCGCCGGACGATGTTCATTTCGTTGATGACCGCTCCGCAATTGACCAGGGTTTTATTGACGGCTTGCAAATCGTCAAGCGTGATCGCCGGATCAATCGGCTGCTCGAACATGGCCGAACCTCCGCCGGAAATCAAAAACAGAACCAGCGTTTGCGGAGAATCATATTGACGAAGCAGAGCCAGGGCTTTCGCCGCAGCTTCCAGGCTGGCGGCATTTGGAATCGGGTGGCCTCCGATCAGCACGGGCAACAGCGGCGCGCTTCCAATTACGGCGCTCGTGACAACCAAGCCATCGGTAATTCGTTCGCCTAAAACTTTTTCCGCTGCGCGCGCCATCGGCACGCTTGCTTTTCCGATGGCAATAACCAGCACGTGGGAAAATTTTGACAGGTCGCAAGCTTCGTCATCGATGGAAAGCCGGTCGCCGTCCAATTTCAAATGCGTCTGGACGACGGTTTCAACATCAATGGCAGCCAGAGTTTGGTGGAAAATATTTAGCGCAGTTTCGCGCAATTCTGAAGTTGAAGTCATAAGGTTATTTTCTGCCGCCTTTCCATTCGCTGGCCAGCATGGAGTAAATCACTTTGTCCACGAATTCGCCGCTCAGCAAACCTGCTTCGCGCATAATGCCGTCTTGTTTGAACCGCAGCCGTTCCGGAATTGCCCGGCTGCGGATGTTGCCTGCGGCGCAGTGAATCTCTACGCGGTTTAATCCCAGATTATCGAAC
>CAYLJQ010000851.1:0-3106 GCA_964383955.1 uncultured Heliomicrobium sp.
CCTTCGTGGATATGTGGTCGCCGGGTTATCTGGCCTTTATGTCGTCGAACCACAACGGAATGATTCGAATGTACGAAACCTTCGGCAACGGCGGAGCCAACACGATGAAGCGCCGCGTTGCTCCGCCGGAAAGCGTTGGCGGCGCAGGCCAGACTTCGCGCGAATGGTATCGTCCGATGCCGCCGTACAAAGAAGTCGAATGGTCGCTGCGCAACAACACAAATTACATGCAAACTGGCGTGCTGTCGGCGCTGCAACTGACTTCGCAGTTTCCCCAAATCGTGCTGGAAAACTTCTACAAGAAATCGCGCAACTCCATCGAAGACGGCAAGAATAATGCTCCGCACGGCTTCATCATTCCAGCACAAGCCAATATGACTGGCGTCGAATTCCTGGTGAACACTTTGCGGCTGCAAGGCATTGAAGTCGGGCGCTTGACGGCGGAAGCGAAGCTGAAAGAAGGCACTTATCCTGCCGGTTCATTCGTCGTTAAACGCGATCAGCCTTATGGACGACTGGCGAAAATTCTGCTGGAAAAACAGAACTTCCCTGATCCCAGTTTGCGCACCTATGACGACACCGGCTGGACAATGGGCTTGATGGCGCACACGCCCGTTATTGAAATTGCCGACAAAGCGGTGCTTACCGCGCCGGTCGAACCCGTGGACAAGCTGTCGGTCAAAGGCGAAGTCAAAGGCAGCGGAACCGTGGCGTATGCCGTGCTGAACCACGGATCGAACAATCTGATTACACTGCGCTATCGTTTGAAAAGCTCCAAGGTGCAAGCCAACGAACAAAGCTTCAAGGCTGGTGACACGGACATTCCTGTTGGGTCGTTAATCGTTCCAGCCAGTGACGCCAGCAAAACCGCGATTGAACAACTGGGCTTAAAAGCGGTCGCCCTGACCGCTTCTCCTACTGTTTTGATGCACGATGTAGATCTGCCTCGGCTGGCCGTGTTCACGACCTGGGGCAGCACACAGGAAGTCGGCTGGGTTCGTCACGCGCTGGACCAGTTCGGCGTGCAGTACGATCTGATTTACAAAGAACGCATCATTCAGGCCAGCAAAGGGCAAGGCAATCTGCGCGACGCCTATGACATGATTCTGATTCCCAATCAGGCGGGCAGCGGCAAGCGCTTGGTATTTGACCGTGATCCCGTACGCAAACCGCTAGCGTACACAAAATCCGCCGAGTTCAAATCGCAAGGCGTTTACGGCGAATCAGAAGACATTACAGGTGGAATGGGTTTGGCGGGCGTTGCTGAATTTGAAAAGTTCATCAACGCCGGAGGTTTGGTGGTGACGCTGGGAACAGCCAGCTACTTCCCTGCCGAATTTGGATTGACGCGAACGATTGATGCTGGACGGACTTCGCCGCAGTTTTACGCGCCGGGACCGATTGTCGAAGCCGAAATTCTGAAACCGGAACATCCGTTGTTTTACGGCTATACCAACAAGACGATTTCGGTGCGGTATGCCAATGGGCCGCTGCTCAACGTTCCTGAACGCGATCGCAACCAACAGGTGTTGATGCGGTTCCCCGGAACCGAGAAAAACGTGCTGAGCGGCCTGGCGCGCGGCATTGCGGAAACGCGTAATCGCCCAGCCATCGTTGGCGTCCCGGTCGGCAAAGGCCGCGTGATTCTGTTTGCGACAAATCCTTGCTATCGCTGGCAAAATCATGGCGAATTTGGAATGCTCTTTAATTCCATTCTTCACTACAACGATTTCAAAAATTAACTTCCAATGGAAAGTTTTCAGGAAGGAAAAGCAGTTCCATGAAGCACCAGCAACAGCAAATAACTGTTCCTCCGCAACAACAACAGTTCGCGCTGCAGATTCAGAAAGAGGTTGAGCGTTCTGTGCAGGCCATGCAGCAAGGCCGCCTGGACGAAGCGATCACTGGGTTGCAACGGACCTTGCAACGGATGAAGCCGGATTTTCCCGGTTACGATCTGGTTACGCATAACTTGTTGGTGGCCTGTAAGCAAAAAATTGAGCAGTTGCTGGCGGCAGGCGACCATCCGGGGACGACGCCGTTTGTTCGCATCGCGCAGGGCTTGCAACTGCGCGGGCAAATGGTTAACGACCGCGAATTTCGAAACGCATTTGCCGACAGCTTTCACGGATTGGGCAATTCCTACTTCGATCATTTTCAGTTCGAAGCGGCGGCCATGTGTTTTCGCAAGGCGCTTTCCATCGAACTGTGTCCGACATATCACAACAATTTGTCGAATGCGCTGGCGGCGCTTGGCACGGCCGGCAAACTCAGTGATTACGCTCCGGCGATGGATCCGAAAAAGCTCGGCCAGCATTTGTTTATTGCCTGCATGCCCAAAAGTGGCTCGACCTTTCTGAAAAACGTCATCTGTCATTTGACCGGGTACGAAGACAAGTATTTCTTTTATGCCCACGGCCAGAATGAACATGACCTGTATTTGCCGACGGTGCTCAAGTTTTCGATGAAAAACACCGTTTCTCAGCAACACACGCGCCCCTCAAACGCGAACGTTCAGATGATGCAGGCGTTCAACATCAAACCGGTGGTGCTGGTTCGCAACATTTACGATGCCGTCATGAGCTTGCTGGACTTTTACAAAGGCGGGGCCAGCATCAACACCTATCATCGCCAGGAATTTGCCGCGCTGGATCATGACCAGTGCATTGATTTGCTGATTGATTATTTCGTGCCCTGGTATTTCCAGTTTCATGCTTCCTGGCTGGAAATTGAGTCGCGGCAAAGCCTGCCTGTGTATTGGCTTAGCTACGAAACACTGATTGCGGATAAACCCCTGGCCGTTGAACAAGTGCTTACTTTTTATGGGTTGAAGTTTCCCCGGGAGGCAATTAGCCAAAGCATCGCCACTGTGGAAACGGATGGCCGCAGAAACCGATTCAATAAGGGCGTTGCCGGACGCGGACAGGCCAGACTGAGCGATGCCCAAAAAGAGCGCGTCAAAGCCCTGGCCAGGCATTATCCATCCACAGATTTCAGCGCCATTGGTTTGTAGTTTATTCCGCGTAATTTAAAAAATTGCCTCTGCTCTCTGGCCAATTGACGGCCGCGCGGCTAGAATTTGCCGCGTCAATCGGAATGATTCAGT
>CAYLJQ010000852.1:0-3084 GCA_964383955.1 uncultured Heliomicrobium sp.
GGAAAGTTTGGAACGCCTCTTTATAGACTCCATTGAGCATTCCCATTGAGCGAACATCATCCCAAGCGAGTTTTTGGCCCGTAGCGAAATAGAGATACTGCAATTGCGCAAACCGTGCCTGTCCTTCGAATATCTGATACGCTCCGATTGGCGTGATGCTGACGTCCGATCCCCAGTAGTACCCCTTCTCCTTCCGGGTTCGTAATGCGGCGAACTCGTCTACCCAATCCCTGGGATCGGGGAAGATACACAAGTTTGCATCGAGCGTGGCGGCGAGGATAAGGATGACGTTTCCGTAAGCGACTTGGTATGAGTGGCCGACGCAATCGAAGAGCGGATGTTCGACGATTTGCTGAATCAAGCTCGGATTTGTAGCGAGGGGCCGATTGATGGTGATGAGTCTGAAGAACTCGATGTCGAAGTGATTGTTGACTACGATGTTTGCCAATCCAGCCGGGGTCGCGGGATCGCCCCCCGATCCCTGCGTCTGCTCAACAAAACGAAGGGTGGATTTCTTGGGCCCGATACGCTTCAAAAGTTGTTTGAGGTGCGTGTAGTTTGTGTGCGCCTGAGCGGGATAGCTGAGGCTCAGCATAAGCCCGGCGGTCGAGCCAATGTGCTGCCACCAGTGGATCGTCTCATGCAGGTAGGTCGAGTAAGCCCGCATGCTGTCAAAGTCAATCCCGCCAGTTACGATTCCTTCGGGCATCTCGGCTATCTTGCGGTGGACTTCAGGTGAAAGACGCAACACGAACTGAATGGGGTTGTAGAGACCGTGAGCGTTGAGGCAGGCATTCAGATCGACAGGACTGTCTATCATTCCAACGTGGTCATCTGGTTGATTGTCGACTGTTTTCATTGGGAACGTCATTGAGGGGCGAACATGAGTTAGGCTGCATATCGCCTATCTACTGATAGATCGCTGTGACTATTCGTAGATCGTTCGATCAACTAATAGATCGTTCTGACCGCACCGAAAGCTATCTACGAATAGATCGTTTCTCAGTGGTAATTCAATTTTCCAATCCGAGTTCCAACTAACCGACGCAGAGGCCGATGAGGGAGGCGATTTCGGTTTCACTATCTCACCTTGAAAAATCAGATTGTGTTGCTGTCGGTTTCGCTGTGGAGCGAACGGGAGTATATTCACGCACGAAAAAAGTCGCAATAATTTATACATGCAAGCTCAAAAATTCCCTCAATCCCATGAAGGAGAAAGTGGTATGCGAATCAGTGCAAAGTCATTGGTGGTTTTGATTGGATGTCTGGTGTTGTTCGGCGCGGTTGCTGCTGGTCAATCCGGTCGCAAACAGAAAAAGGCTGATCCGCAGCCGGTTGTGCAGGGAGTCAATAATCCAGATTCGCGCACAGTGCCGGAGCCGGAAGTTGTTGCCGAAAAACCCAAAGAGGCGGAAAAGGACAAAGGCAAGGCAATCATGGTTTCGACGGCGCTGACGGACATTGAAATCCCAGGGTTTTACGCCGACGTCGCGCGTGAAGGGTGTTTGAATGAATTGAAGCGGGAGTTGAAAGCCATCCAGCTTAGTTCCGAACGCAACCAGCATCGCAGCGACGCCATGAAAGCGGCGAAGGAAAGTGATAATACCTATGTTGTCTGGATTGAATTGGTTTTCGACCGCATGGGAATGGGAAGCATGAATGGATTGGATATGCGCTTCACCATTTTTGAACCGAAAACGGGCAAATCCGTGGGCTTCGGCACAGGGTATCCCAGATCGCCCGGTGGCCTGGGAGCTCCGCCCGTTGGCGCTTCGCGCGATCAGGTGTATGTGGATTGGGCTGGCCGAGACATCGCGCAGCAGGTGATCAAGCGGCTGGGATTGCGAAGCGGGTTTTAGTAGTACGCAATTCCAAATGCGCCAACGCTTATTTCAGCTTCAGCTTAATTTCACGCGATGTTGTTAGATCTTCAGTCCCAAGCTTGTTGATAAGGGCTTCCAAATCCTCCGGCAAAGGCACTTCAAAGGTCATCGGCTTGTCGGTCGCGGGATGTTTGAAACTCAGTTTGTGCGCGTGCAAGGCCTGCCGTGTAAATTCGATTTTCTTATCCGGTGCGTTTTCATAAATGTACATTCGTTCGCCAACCAGCGGATGGCCTCGCAACCCGGCCTGAATGCGAATCTGGTTGCGCTTGCCGGAAACCAGACGGACTTCGATCAAACTGGCGTCTTTGAACGTCTTCAGCACTTTGTAACGGCTGACAGCTTCTTTGGCCGTGCGTGTTTTTACCTGCGCCTCCTGCTGCTTCAATTCTTCCTTGTCCCATTCGACCAAATCTTTCCACATTCCCGTAGCCGGTTTCGGCGTCCCGTGAACTATGGCCAGATAAATTCGTTCTGCGTCGCGCCGCTCGAATTGCGCTTTCAATTTGAATTGGGCGTCGCCCGTTTTGGCAAAAATGACCAACCCGGAAGTGTCCCGGTCAATGCGGTGAACAACAAAAGGATCGCGCTTGCCGGAGCGCAAATGATTTTTGACCTGATTGAACAAGGACGGTTCATCGGGTTGCGAAGCCAGTGGAACAGCCAATAATCCGGCGGGTTTGTTCACCACCAGCAGCGAAGAATCTTCGTACAGAATGTGCAGTCCGGCTTCGCGGCGTTCGGAATATCGGCGTTCGCTGCTGCCTGGACGGTCCATCCACAAGCGAACGGTTTCGCCCGGAACCATTCGCCGCCCGGCGTCTGCGGTAGATTGCTCGACTTCGTTGACGAAGATTTTGCCTTTTTCAATTGCCGACAGTGATTTCGATCTTGAGCCCATGCGTTCAGCCGCTGCCAGCCATTTATCCAGCCGCACGCCTTCATCGGCGGCGATTACTTTCCAGGTTTGGTTATTCATGTGGGTGCCACTGTAGCAAAAAATTCGCGGCTTGGCAGATAGAGAAATCAATACAGCGACCTATGGGAGTGAGTTTTTCCAATGAGCGAGATCAAAAGACCCGCTTGCTACCGCGAAATGAGATCAAGGCAAGGAAATTGCTTGTGGCTTGTGGTGGGACAGGTTCGAAACCTTGCCTTTACCCACATTTTTTCCAGTTTTGTTGTTCCTGCTTTTGGCCCT
>CAYLJQ010000853.1:0-3083 GCA_964383955.1 uncultured Heliomicrobium sp.
CTATCGCAAGATGTGAAAAAAATGGGGAGCGCCATCAAAGACGCTCCCCATTTTGTTTGTCTCGATTGGTTTTTTAACGAATCGAGACGGTTACGGAGTTGGTGCGCAAGACATTGCCTTCACCATCGTTGACTTTGATCATCAACGTGACTGTTCCGCTGACGCCGGTTGGAATTTCGACGTTCATCTGGTCCAGTCCGGCAAAGCCCGGCGCTTCTCCAGCAAACAAGACAGGCGATTTCGCCGAACCAATCGTCACTTCCAGACTTTCAGCAACACCGTTGGCGGCGCTGCCGTCCGTGTCATCGGCTCCG
Source organism: uncultured Heliomicrobium sp. (assembly GCA_964383955.1). Classification (GTDB taxonomy): domain Bacteria; phylum Acidobacteriota; class Blastocatellia; order RBC074; family RBC074; genus RBC074. The sequence continues at coordinate 315 of CAYLJQ010000853.1, forward strand.
CGCCAGCCAGTGCCGTACAGCACCAGAATGAGGCGGTCGCCAGCATTGCGCGTGATCGTCACTGGATTGACTTTGCCGTTGCTGAACGTGGACAGCGGTTCGTAATTTTGCTGACCGTTGGCGCGAACGCGCAACAACACTCCGGCAGGAACACCCGTTCCACTGGAATCCGCAGTGAAGATGCTCGGTCCGACGTTGCCGAGTTCGAGTGTGCCTTGCGCCACGGCTTGGCCATTCTTCATGACGGTCACCTGTGCGGCTCCCGGCAGAGCATCTTCAGGAACCTGATAGTTAATTTGTCCCGGCGAAACGAAAAACAATCCAGCCGGATCGCCGTCCACCAGAACCGACACGCCGCCAAGTTCCGTCGGCAACGGCAAGCTCTTGGCGACTTCGACACCGCCAGCCAGATTGCTGCCAAACGAAGCAATGATCGCCGACGACGTTGCGCCTTCCAGATAACTACCCGCGTTGACAGAAGTCAGCGCTGCAAATGCCTGGAAGCTTGCGCCAGTCGGACCGTGCGAAACTTCGATGAATTTCGCATCAATCGTGCCGTCAGGCAGTTCGACGCCGTAAATTTCAACCGTCGCGCCGACCGTTACAGCCGCTCGTTCGCGTCTGACATGCGTTCGCTCTTTGACGTGAACCGTGCGCCCTGCCACTTTCCAATCGCCAACGAAATTGGCTGTGGTTGGCAGTTCCGTCACATCGCCGATGAATTCGATGAAGCTGCGAGTCACGACATTGCTAATGATTGCCGGAACCCTGCCTTCAATTTTGGTGGCATTCACCTGACCATTGTCCAGCAGATAGCCTTTGACTTCGATGGTCACGCCGACTGCAAAATCAGCGCGGCCTCTTTCGAGCTTTGTCGTATTGCTGACGTTCACTGTCTTGCCGTCAACCATCCACACACCGACCAAATTGGCAGCCGACGGCAAAGTGCGAATCGGGCCGTAAAAATCAATGTAGCCGATTGCCCCCGCCGGAGCAGCAGCGTCGCGTTCAACGGTGATTTCGACTGCATCTACCGAACCGTCTGCGCGTTGATTGCCTTCGACTTCCAGATAAGCGCCAACTACTGCGCGCCCGTGCTCTTCACGAATGCGGGTTTTGGGTTCGACGTGAACGGTTTTGCCGCCAACGATCCAGTCGCCTGCGCGACCGTTGCCAATTTGAATGCTGGCGTCGGGCAATTTGGTGAGCGTGCCGAAAAAGCGCACGTAACTGGCTGGGCCGCCAGGAACATTGTCTTTGACCACAATCGTGATGGCGTCAATCGAACGGTCTGCGCGCTGCGTGCCGACAACTTCGACCAATGCGCCGACCGCAGCTTTAGCTTTGCTTTCGTCAACTTTGGTTTGAACCGCAACGTGAACGATGCGGTCACCGACTTTCCAATCGCCGATGTAACCGGGAACCGTTCCGTTTGATGGCGGCAGCGTTGCGACAATGCCGGTAAAGCGAATCGAGTCGGGCAGGTTGTCATCACGTACGGCAATTTTTTGAGCGGTGACGACGTTGTCGGTCAATGTTCCACTGACTTCGACAATTGCTCCGACGACGATTTTGCCTCTTTCCTGTTTAAGCTCGGTTTTGTCCGTTACCTTGACGGTGCGTCCGCTGATTTTCCAATCACCAATGAAGGTATTCGTATTCGGCAAAGTTTCAATTGTGCCAATGAAGTAAACAGACACCGGCGGTGGCGCAGGCGTTGGTTTCAGCTCCAGCTTCGTGGCAAGGATAGATCCATCAAATTGAATGACGCCTTCGACCTCAACGGTCGAGCCAATCATGAAGTCGCCGTTTGCTGCTTTGATTTGAGTCTGAGCGGTAATTTGCACTTTGCGGCCACTAATCACCCATAAACCCAGGCGGCCTTCTGTGCTGGGCAAACGTTCGACTTTGCCTGTGAATTTGACTGGAATTCCGGTGCTGCCGTCCGGTTTGACTTCGATTTCGCTGGCTGTGATCGAACCATCCAACTGAAGCAATCCGTCCACTTCGACAAACGCGCCGACCGCGATCTGGCCTCTTTCCTGGATCAACTTGGTTGACGCGGAAACGCGAACGACCTTGCCGCTGACTTTCCAATCGCCCACACGATTTGCAGTGCTCGGCAATTCTTCGATCTTGCCGGTGAAGCTGAAGCGTATGCCCGGAGGCGCGGCCAGCTTGACGATGATTTCCGTCGCGGTGATCGTACCGTCGTTTTGTTTTGTGCCTTTGACTTCGACCAAAGCGCCAACGGCGATCTTAGCGCGGTTTTGATCCAGCTTGGTTGTGTCTGTGACTTTGACCTTTGTTCTGAAGATCGTCCATTCGCCGACAAAGTTTTGGGTCGAAGGCAGTGTCACAATTGCGCCAACCAGCAGCGGACGATTGTCGTTGCCATCAAATGCTGCACTTGCTGTTGAGCTTTTCGGAACAAGGCTGAACAGCGACATGGCGACGGCAAATAACGCAATCAGCGCTGGCCGTGACCAGTTATGAATTGAACTTCTCATACTAAGACCTCACTGAGAAAATTGATTTGTTTATTTTGGAGGAATCTGTTGAAGCACGTTTTCTTTGAAAACTTCATCGCCTCACACTGCGACCTGGCAATCAAAGAAAAAATTGGGCATTGCTTTTGGAAGGCAGTGGAATGCGGAGTTAATCCAACTGCCTGTTGAAACTTTGAACGGCAATGTACCACGCGAGCTTTGCTTGTAAAGCGGATTAATCTTCGCGCAAGTCATCAGCTTTTGTGGCGAATTACTTCAC
>CAYLJQ010000854.1:0-3083 GCA_964383955.1 uncultured Heliomicrobium sp.
ACGCTGCTTCCAGCGCGGGCGCGTTCAACGGTGGTCATAACCTGCATCACCTGACACTGAACTGCAACAGCACCTACACAGTTCCAGTCTTCCCGCCAAGCTGCTAATAGCAAAAGCGGTTGACCGATTTTCGGTAAAACAAAAGGCGAGCGTAATGCTCGCCTTTTGTTTTTCTGCTGTCGGGTTTTCCAGGCTAAATCAAATCAAAACGCGTTTAGCCAGAATTCCCTGGGGGCATCCAAATGGAATACCGCCCTTGTTCAATCTTGCCAATCCCGTTTGTATTTTTCCGGCTTCAATGCCAATTTCTTGTGATTTAGATGGTCAAACTTTCCCACCTAAACTTTGAACCTTAGCTCAACAAATTCTCTACCGTAAGCTAAGCCGGAAACCATCGTGTTATTACTGCCCAGAATATTTCAGGACATAGCCTTCGGCACCTGAAACCCAAACATCTTTTTTTACAATTGCCAAACCATAAAGGTTGGCACGCGTGCCACTTTCCTGTTCGATCCAGCTTTTGCCGCCATCACTTGAGCGCAGAATCGTTCCTCCCCAACCGACAATCCAGCCCTGGTTACCAGAAAAAGCCACATTTACCAGCGTTTCTTTCGTATCCACAGTGATTCGTTCCCAGCTATCACCGGCATTCGACGTGCGGATGATGATCCCGTTTTCACCCACAACAAGGGCAGTATCCTTCCCTCGGGCATCAATGTGGTAAAGATGTCCGGTCACGCCGCTATTTTGCCTATCCCAATTCTGGCCACCGTCGTCGGTAAAAAGAATGATGCCTTTGTCGCCGACGATCCAGCCTTGCTTCTCATTGATGAATTTCAGATGAACCAGCTCTTCTTTTGTTCCGCTGTTCTGTCGTTCCCAGGTTTCTCCCCCGTCGGCAGTGTGCAGAATGATTCCTTGGGTTCCGACAGCCCAACCGTGCCGCTTGCTGGAAAACATAATGCTGTAAAGATCCACCGCGTCGCTCTTATTCGCGCTTGCTGAAGCCCCCAACCTGTAAACAGGATCCCAGATTCCGCCTCCATTCTGTGTCCGGTAAATTTTTCCGCCACTGGCAATCAGCCAGCCTTCTTCACGATTGAGAAAGTAGATGTCGTTGATGTTGGCATCCACTCTTGGGTTATTGGGAAGCCATTCTTTGCCGCCATCCTGTGTCACGTTGACGATTCCCTTATCACCGACGACCCAGCCAAGTCGAGAATCCGCAAAGTGAACGACATTCAAATCCTGTTTTGAGCGGTCTTGAAAAGCGACCACCCATTGCGCCTGAGCGGTCAGCGCCATTGCAAAAAACAAAGTTCCACCTATCAGGGCATGTTTGGTAGAAATCATAAATCCTCCTTCTCACGGACCAGGCCGGAGATATATTCCAAAGGGGTTTATCGCTGAATCTGTGAATACGGCTGAGAGCGACTGGTCGGACGCAATTTCAAATTGGGCACGAAAAGCTTGAAGTTCACTTCGGCATTGAATCGCCCAAACGCCATTGAATTCCCAATAGATTCAACCGCAACTTCCAGTGCGCGGTCACGACTGGCAACCAGATCTTTTATACTCACGTCAATTTGCTTGTCTGGTTTGACGCCTATGCCTTCAATTCGGCGGCCATAGGCAGAACGGTAATCTGTGTCGGAAATATTGAGTTTTCCACCATCGAACAGCTTGATCGTCCTGCTGACGCCAAGCAGACAGCCACAAGTCGAAGAGTTAGCGCCAATGACAAGAGCACGCTTCCGCTCCTGCATTGAAGCAGCGAAAATTTCTGCACCACTCGCGGAACGAGAACTGACCAGAACAACCACTGGTTCCCGGTAAACCGTGCGAAGCTTTTGCGTGCGACGACGTGTCGAACGACCAAATCGGGTGATGAATTCGCCAAGATCGGTTTCTTCCTGGAAAAAGTAACTGGCAATCTGGGCCACTGTGGTAACAAAGCCTCCGCCATTATTGCGCAAATCTATAATCAGCCCTTGAGTTCCATGCATTTGCTGCATTGCCTGATCAAAATCTCGCTCGATTTCCGGCCCAAAGCCGGTCAATTCAATATAACCCACGTTATAGGGCAACTGGCGTGTAATTACGCGACGCTGGAATTCGGTGTAACGGCGAACCAATTCGACGGACTTTCTTTTTCCGTCGTCATCAACAAAAGCGGCTTTGACCGAGGTGTTGCGGGGGCCATAAAACAGCCGATCGTAACTCTGCAATTCCGAAGCGGTTGACGTCGAACTTTCTCCAATTTCAGTTTTTAAGCGTTGCAAAGATCTTTCGACCGTTTCACCGTCAACTTCCACCACAATAAATCCTTGTCGAATTCCCTGTTTCGCGGCTTCAGAACCGGGTTCAACCCAGGTGACGACAGGCTTGCCTTCAATCTGACGAACAATCAATCCGACAGACAGCCCTGAGGGACGATAACGATCAAAGCCGTCGTCGGGCGAATAAACACGAGTATGGGCATCGCCAAGTTTGCCAATCATCTGCCGAATCACGCGATAAAACTCATCATTGTTCGCCGCCGATTCAGCCATTGGCCGAAAAACATCCCGCTGCTGCCGCCAGTCAATGCCACGAAAATTTTTGTCGTAATAATTGTCGAAAATCAGCCGCCAAACCTGGTCGAAAACCTTGATTCGCTCTTCTCGCAGAGCCGACGAAGTTGAACTTGATACGGAAGACGTTTGCTGAGCTTGCTGTGTGTGGGCAGCGTACGGCCAAAAGACAAATCCAGCGACCAGAAAGAAGGAAAGAAATCGTATAGCGAGTGAAAACTTGCGCGTCATAAGCAGAAAACAAATTGTCGAAAAAGGTTATTAAGATTTGGGGCGATCTGGAATTTGCAATGGGGCCTTTTTGACGTTTCGCAGACTTCGTCTGAGACGCTCGATCTCTTCTTGTCTTTCTGATTCTGTCTGGGCAGCCTGCGATTGGGGACGGCGGAAATTATACCTAACCAGTCCTTTAAGTGTTAGCTTCTTTCCTTCTCTTTCGGCAGATTTGAAGCGTAATTTTTTGACGGTCGCCACAGCCGATTCATCTAATCCGCACCCGGCCCAGCGGAC
>CAYLJQ010000855.1:0-3075 GCA_964383955.1 uncultured Heliomicrobium sp.
CTAAGCTTTCAATTCGTGATCTTGAACTTGCTGGGAAGCGGGTCTTCATCCGCGTGGATTTCAATGTGCCCCTTGATGGCGGCAAAGTCACCGATGATACGCGCATCACATCGGCAATACCGACCATTCAGTTTGCCGTGGACAAAGGCGCAAAGGTCATCCTGGCTTCGCATCTTGGGCGTCCGAAGGGACAGCGGAATCCGAAATACTCGCTTAAACCTGTCGCCGACCATTTGGCCAAGCTTTTGGGTGTCGAAGTCGCTTTCGCCAACGACTGCATCGGTGAAGAAGCCGCCAAAGTCGTCAATGGTTTGAAAGACGGCCAGATTGCCGTGCTGGAAAACCTGCGCTTTTACGCCGAAGAAGAAGCCAACGATCCAAAGTTCGCCGAGCAACTGGCTTCGTTGTGCGACGTTTATGTCAATGACGCGTTTGGCACGGCGCACCGCGCGCATGCTTCGACCGAAGGCATGACCAAATTCGTGAGCCAGGCCGCCGCAGGCTTTTTGATGGAAAAGGAATTGCGCTATCTGGTCGAAACCTTGAGCAATCCGCGCCGCCCGTTTGTTGTGATCCTTGGCGGGGCGAAAGTCAGCGACAAAATCCAGGTAATTGATAACCTACTGAAATCAGCCGATTCGATTCTGATTGGCGGAGCAATGGCCTACACCTTTCTGAAAGCGCAGGGGCTGGAAACCGGAAAGTCGCTGGTCGAAGCCGACAAAACCGATCTGGCAACTCAGCTTGAAGCAACAGCCAAAGCCAAAAACGTCAAACTCTTGCTGCCAACCGATCACGTAGTTGCTGCGAATCCTGACGATGGAGCCAATGCCAAAAATGTTTCCGTTGACGCGACGCCCGCTGACTTGATGGGCCTGGACATTGGCACAGCCACGCAGGCAGCATATTCGGAAATCATTGGCGCGGCTCAAACGATCATCTGGAACGGTCCGATGGGAATGTTTGAAAAGACTCCCTTTGACCAAGGCACGCGCGCCGTTGCCAAAGCCGTGGCTGAGGCATCGGAAACGAACAATGCCACGTCAATCATCGGCGGCGGAGACAGCGTTGCGGCCATTCAGGAATCTGGCTTAGCCGATAAAATCACGCATATTTCCACGGGCGGCGGAGCTACGCTGGAATTGCTGGCAGGCGATGTGCTGCCAGGCGTTGCCGCCTTGACCGAGAAATAACATCTAAAGAGGAATCAGACAGGATTTTCAGGATTACTCAGGATTGGCAAAACTAAAAAGAGATTTCATCCTGAAAAATCCCGTAAATCCTGTCTACAAAAAATTAGACACATGAGAAAACCGATCATTGCTGGAAACTGGAAGATGTTTAAGTTGGTTAGCGAAGCGGTCAACACAGCCTTGGCGCTGAAACCGCTGGTCGCCAATGCCAATCATTGTGAAGTCGTCATTGCGCCGCCTTTCACTGCGATCAAATCTGTCGCCGACAGGCTGGAAGGGTCGAACATTCAAATTTCGGCGCAGGACATTTCCTCCGAAATAAAACATGGCGCACACACAGGCGAAATCTGCGGCGATATGCTGAAAGATGCCGGATGTTCGCACACGATCATTGGCCATTCCGAACGGCGCGCGATGTATGGCGACACGGATGCTGTCGTCAATCGCAAGATTCGCGCGGCGCTGAACTTCGGATTGACGCCCATTGTCTGCATTGGCGAAACGCTTGCGGAGCGAGATGCAGGCAACGCGGAAACGGTAGTAGCGACTCAACTTGAGCATAGTTTGGCTGAGTTGACAGCCTCAGACCTCATCCGTATAGTGCTCGCCTACGAACCGGTATGGGCGATTGGCACTGGCCGCACTGCGACACCCACACAAGCCCAACAAATTCACGCATTCATTCGTCAGTGGATTTCCGGGAAGTTCGACAAAACTTCCGCTGATGGTTTGCGGATTCTGTACGGTGGCAGCGTCAAGCCGGATAACATTTCCGAATTGATGGCTGAAGCAGATATTGACGGGGCGTTGGTAGGCGGCGCAAGTTTGGAAGCTGAAAGTTTTTCCAAGATCGTCAATTACAACCGGTAAAACTGACATTACTTTTTTGGCAGGTAAACAACTTTGATTCTGGCTTATATTTTCAAGAGCATTTTCATCATCACCAGCATTCTGCTGGTTCTGGCTATTTTGCTGCAATCGGGCAAAGGCGGAGATGTGGCGGGAGCGTTCGGTGGCGCAGGCAGCCAATCGGCGTTCGGGCCGCGCGGACCGCAAAAGCCGCTTGAGAAAGCAACGGCAATTCTGGCAGGAATTTTTATGGTCGTTGCTCTGCTCTTTTCAATGCCGGGATTTGGCATCAGCACAGTGGCCAGCGGAGGCGCAGGGGCAACTGCAACGCCAGCACCTGTAGCGACTCCGGCGACTTCACCGAGTCCAAGCGCTAGCCCGGCTGCTTCGCCGGAATCCAGTGCAAGCCCGGCTGCTTCGCCTGCCGCAACACCGTCTCCTGCTCCTGCCAAGTAGTGGTTTGAAAATTACGTTTCCTATGCCGAAGTGGTGGAATTGGTAGACACGTACGTTTGAGGGGCGTATGGGGCGACCCGTGGGGGTTCGAGTCCCCCCTTCGGCATTACCCAACTTTTGGGTCAAAAAATCTCGTAAGTCTTTGTCCTTCAATTCTTGTTGATTTGTCCCAAAATGGCCGAAAACGCCAATTGGGACAAAAATGGGGCAAAACTTTCGAGATTTTTTTAGCCCGTTGTCCCGCCGTTTCTTCCTGATTGAATCTGGGCTGTACCTGACAGTGAATCCACTGCCTTCCTGACCCGCTCAGTAGATGGTCTAGCGTAAATACCTGTCGTCTTCACAGTAGAGTGTCCGACTGCGTCCCGTGGTCGAAGCCTGCCTCCAGAATGCGGGTCACGTATGTGGCACGCAGGTCGTGAAAATGCAGGCCCTCGATGTTGGCCTCTTTGCAGACAACAGGCCAGTTGTCTTTAATCCAATCTACGCCGCCGAGAATCAGATCATCCGGTTCACCGGTCATCGGCATTGCTTGCTTCAAAGCTACGCTGATGACTTTGTTCATTGGAACAACTCG
>CAYLJQ010000856.1:0-3068 GCA_964383955.1 uncultured Heliomicrobium sp.
CACGCGCTGATCATTCTCAGCCAATTGAATGACCCGGCGCTGATCCCTGCGATGCTTGCAACGGTGATGGATTCTTATTTTTCGGAGCAGCGCTGGGTGATCGAACGTTGGCCGGAACTGATGGTGCAATTTGGCGAAGCGGCGGTTGAACCGCTGATGGGCATCATTCGCGAACTTCAAGACGGTCATCGCGACAATCCGGATTATTCGCTGGCGCGGGCGCAAATGGCCAAAGCCTTGACCGTGATTGCGATGGACAACGACAGTGTCCGCCCGAAGGTACTGGATTTCCTATGCCAGTTGTTTATCGCTCAGGAAGAGCGGGATCGAATCTTTATTTCCCAAGCCATTCTTTGCCCGATTGCGTTGGATCGAAAAGTGGGATTGGAAGCCGTCCGCAAGGCTTTTCACCGGAAAGTTTTAACCCACTCGGCTTACGGGCAATACAACGATGTCGTCCGATATGTCAGCGACCGGCGCTACGATTTACGCGATGACCTTGCGGATGACTTGTTTGATTTTTACCTGCCCGAAGCCATTTCCATACGCCAGCGGCGCTGGAAATCGCTGGATACCATTGAATTTGGCGAAGAAGATTACCACCGCTCGTTTATGGGGCCTGCGCCGTTTCCGCTGCCGTTTGAGCGGCTGTATCCCAAGGAAGAAGTTTCCGTTCCCCAAGGCTATGTGGAATCCGAGGCCGGAAACATCATTCGCCAGGAAAAAGTCGGACGCAACGATCCTTGCATTTGCGGTTCCGGTAAGAAATACAAGAAATGTTGCGGGAAAGATTGATATTTCTTCAACCCGCTTCTTCCATACCTTGCTCAACCACAGCGCGTTACGACGTTGCACACCAAACGCCTGGGGTATCTGGATTTCGGCTTCACGCCCTCCTTATGCTGAAGAGCCGCCATTGCAGGTTCGTCTTTGGCTGCATTCTTGCTCCGTAACAATGCCTAACGGCTTGCCTTGATGTCGTATGCCCACAACGTTTCGACATCCCGAATGTAGAGCCTTCCGTTCGCAATCACGGGATAGGCCCAAGCCTTTTCCGGGAACGGCCCCTGACGCTTGCGTGCCGGTTGAGCTGGCGGCGTGAAGCGGCCCTTTTCGCGGTAGCCTTCAGGCGTCGCTTCCACCAAAGCCACATCTCCTTTCGCGCCGTGAAAATATAAAAGTCCATCAGCACAGGCGACCGAGGCGATGCCGAAAGCTTCGGACTGCCATTTCACCTTTCCCGTCGCAAACTCCACGGCGACCAGCCGCTCCTTGGCGTCTTCCGTGCCGTAAAGATAGTCACCGACCAGCACTGCGCCGCCGATTCCGTTCGGTAGTCCACGCACAAAATAAACCTGCTCTGCGGACACTCCATTGCCGTCCGGCTTTAACCGGACGAGTCCACCTCCGACGCTCATGGCTCCGCCGTATACATATCCATCACGCGCCACCGGTGTGGGAATCTGTGCCATTCCCTTGACCACCTCTTTGTATCGCCATAGGAACTCACCCGTCTTTGCATCAACCCCGACAATGCCCTGACTCAAAAACTGCACGTATTGTTTTCGCCCGCCAGCTTGTACGACGATCGCCGATGCGTAAGCCGCAGAGTCGCCTCCTGGAACCGCCGATTTCCAAATGACCGCGCCTGTCTTTTTGTTCAGCGCCACCATCGTAGCTTGCGCGCCGCCCGGAGTTACAACAACAACATCACCATCAACCAGCGGAGATTCCGCATAAGCCCACATGCCCGGCTTGCCTTCGAACTCCTTCTTGATATTTTTTTGCCATCGAATCTTGCCGCTTTTGGTTTCGAGACAAGCAAGATCGCCGTCAGAGCCAAGCGCATAAAGAAAGTCGCCGTCAACGGTCGGTGTCGACCGTGCCTTGGCATAAAGAAAAGCCTGCGGGCTGCCGACGTTGCCGACGCGCGTCGTCCAGATCGGCTTTCCATCCTTCGTTGAGAGTGCCTGGACGAACTCATTCTCAAAGCCGCGATTGCCCATCAGGTAAAGGCGCGTCCCGACGACCGACGGCGTTGAATAGCCGTCCCCGATGTCATTCGCTTGCCAGAGCAGTTTTGGCCCCCCTTCCGGCCATTGCTTTAGAAGGCCTGTCTCTTTCGATATGCCGTTGCGTTCCGGCCCTCGCCACTGTGGCCAGTCGGAAGCCGGAGCACTTATGCTGGCAGACTTGGTAATGGACATGGCTAACAACCACAAACAAAGCGTAGTAGTGATAATTCGTAATCTTGACTTCATTGTCTTCTCTTTTTGACCCCTGGAATTGCTATAGATAATCGTCACACGGAACCCACCCTACCGTATTTGCCCACAAACAGGCTGCCTCATAGATGATGTGGAAGACAGGCTCTTTTAGATACAGATATCCATCAATGCTGTCCGGGAATACTTGCGCTGCCCTTTGTTTTAAGAACTCATACTGCTCACGAACCACATTTGATGCCCGAAGATAATCTCGAAACAAAAGCGCGTACTGCTGGTTGAATCGCCCAAGCTCACGAATATGTATATGCGCCCGCCTTTCACCTTCAGGCTCGCGCATGTAGAGCTTACGCAATTCGACATCGGTCTCAGGCTTTCCGTGGAACTCGTCGTACTCGAACGTGGTGCCTTGGCGAAAACCAACAGCGATGAGAGACCTAATTAGACCGTCGGCTTGCTCCAAATCGGCGACAGTAATCTGAATGTCAATGACGTCCTTAGCGGCAAGCCCGGGCACTGCCGTGGAACCAATGTGATCAATCCGAATCGCTGCGCCGCCCGCTACAGCACGGACGCGCCCTGCGATTTGGGTGAAGTCGCTGACCCATTGAGATTGATATGGAGTCACCACCACAGGACGAGACTTTCTTGTGATGTCGTAATTCGGCATATTTTTCCGAAAGCGCTTAACGGTGAAAATCGGCGTGCGTCGAGCATTTCAATGGTTGAGTAGGTAAATTAGCTGGACTAGCCCCTCGCCTGCCCCACAGTGCACGCGCAGAGAGAATGAGGGAAAAGAGTCCAATCACGCCGATCGCGATTAGCGTCCAGACGAAAAAGAAG
>CAYLJQ010000857.1:0-3060 GCA_964383955.1 uncultured Heliomicrobium sp.
TCACCAAAAGAGGAACCCAATTCCGTTTGAGCGCCGAACGGAAATTGAAGGCTTGCTTCCCCACTCGATTGCCGGAAACTACTCTTCGTCCTTTGCTGCGAAGGCGTTCTTCAAAGCTCAATTCTTCGCGCAGCGATTTCAGATCAGCAAACAAATCATCACATCGCTGGTAACGCGCCGAACGATCTTTCGCGAGCGAGCGACTGACAATCTGTTGCAGCTCCGTTGGAACTTCGGGCAGATTCGCCGAAAGCGGCGGCGGTTCGCGTTCCAGCAAGGCCGCAATCGCATCGGCAGTGGTCGCGCCTTTGAACGGACGGCTGCCCGCAAGCATTTCGTACAACACTACGCCCAAGCTGAAAATGTCTGTGCGGGCATCCAGCTTTTCGCCGCGAACCTGTTCCGGCGACATGTATCCGATGGTTCCCATAATCAATCCGGGATCGGTTTGAACGGATTGCGTTGGCGCGTGGCTGGCGTCTTTTGCGGCTTCACGCTGCGTGATTCTGGCTAAACCGAAATCCAGCACTTTCACATACCCATCAGGCCGAAGCATGACGTTTTCGGGTTTGATGTCGCGATGAACGATGCCTGCGGCATGCGCAGCCGCAAGCGCGCTGGCGATTTGCGCGGCTAAGTCCAGCGCTTCGCTGACGCTGAGGTTCGATTGCTGCAACCGCTGGCGAAGCGTTTGGCCTTCGACAAATTCCGTGGCAATGAAATGCGTGCCGTCGGCTTGGCCGATTTCGTGGATGGTCAAAATGTTCGGATGATTGAGCGCCGAAGCCGCGCGCGCTTCCCGTTCAAAGCGGCGCACTCGTTCGGTGTCGGTAGTGAACGGCGCGGGCAAAATCTTCAATGCGATCTTTCGCTTCAGCCGCAAATCTTCCGCCAGCCAGACTTCGCCCATTCCTCCAGCGCCGAGTTTTGAAAGGATTTTGTACGAACCGATCAGCCGACCGGCTTTCGATTCAACGGCATCTTCGGCCAATTGCTCCGCCAAGGCTTCAGCGGCAAGCTGTACGGCGGGTGTTTCAATGAAATTCGCCGCTTCCGTTTCAAACCCCAGCAGCGATTCCAGTTCGCGGCGCAGGCTCAGATCATCGCCGCAGGCGTCAGTCAGAAACGCGGCTCGGTCTTTGGCATCGCGTTCCAGCGCTTCGCCAAAAAGCTGTTTGATCCGCTCCTGTCTTTCAGTTGTGTTCAAGACGGTTTCTCTGCGTGTCGTAAAGTAATCAACTGCGAGAGTTTTCTTCACCGCAAAGGCGCAGAGGACGCTAAGGCTTCGCAGAGTGTCGAAAGCAATAAACACTTTCGGGCTGAATCTCTGCGCTTCCTTTGCGGTCTCTGCGCCTCTGCGGTGAATTTTGTGTTACGGCTTTTGCCGTTCCTCTACACTGAGTTCGCGCAACAACCAGGCTTTTGCCCACGTCCAATCGCGCTTGACGGTTTCCGGAGAGATTTTCAGAACCTCCGCGGTTTCTTCAATGCTCAGTCCGCCGAAGAAGCGCAATTCGACTACGCGGCTGGCGCGCTCATCGGTTTTCGCCATTGCGGTCAAAGCGTCATCCAGCGCAACCAAGTCAGTGCCGCGTTCGGTAGAACCAGCCAGTTCTTCGTGCAAAGAAACCTGAACGGCATCGCCGCCGCGTTTCTGGTAATTGCGCGAACGAGCGAAATCCACCAGCACGCGCCGCATCAATTGCGCCGAGACGGCAAAAAAATGAGCGCGGTTTTGCCATTGCACGCGGCGCGAATCCACCAACCGCAAGTACGCTTCGTTGACCAGCGCAGTTGTTTGCAGCAAATGCCCTGCACGTTCACCGCCCAGATAGCGATGCGCCAGCCGGTGCAATTCGCCGTATACCAGCGGCACCAACCGCTCCAGCGCCAGTTCGTCTCCCTGTCCCCAGGCGAGCAGCAATTCTGTGACTTGTTCTTGTGAGGTAGTGGCCATTGAGAAACCCCAACCGGGTACGCGACGTCTCCGGCTCGCAGTCTCGGCAAGCCGCTTCTTCGGAACAACCGTTACAGGCGCCAAGTCCCGCACGCTGGAAGCGATGCGTACCAAAAAAATTTTCCGGCCATGACCTTTTTGACCGGAGCTTCACGCCTAAGCAGACGAGCGCGAATAAAACGTGAAAGCCGCTGAGCCAAATGCAGGCCGAAAAGCGGCGCGAAATGATTAACCAGAAACCGAAAGCTGACAACCTAAACTTTGGAGAAAAATATATGTTTAACAAAAGACTTCTGCTGACCGTTGCAACCGTTTTGTTTATCGCCTTTTCGTTCGCCCCGGCGCTGGCGCAAACCAGCGGCGCCGTTGAGGTAAAGCAACGCATCGCCCAGCGAATCGCGTCCGGCGAACGCACGCCAATGATTGAAAGAAGCGAAACCGAAGCTTTGCCTCAAAATCTGAACGCAGCTCCGTTTCAGGGCGGTTTGACGGACATACTGACCCGGCAAAAGAACGCATTGGTGGGATGCTGGGAATTGACGCTGAATTTCAGCGATGGATCGCACGTGACTTCTACACTGAGCGTTTTCCCCGGACGCACTGACGGCGAAGGAACAATTCTGCATGCCGCCGAAGCGACGTTGTTGTTGCCCAACCCGACGACTCCCGAACAGGGCGCCTGGCAACATAACGGCGGATTGCAGTTTATCGCTTCTTATAGCGGCTATGCTGTGGACGAAAATTTCCAGGCGCCATTTGGCAAAATCGGTTTCCGTCAGCTCATCACGCTGAATTCGGACCAGGAAAGTTTTTCAGGAAAAGGCAAATTTGAAGTAATTGAAGGAGCCACAGGAGCGGTTGTGTTTTCCGACAACATTCAAGTCACGGGCAAACGCATGCGCGCTGTCGCTCCGTAAACAATGGAGTGTTGCCAAGCCCTTATTTCGTGCGGGCTGCTGCATAAACCGCCAATCGCAGGGCAGATTGAAAAATCTGTCCTGCTTTGCATTTACAACCGGCCAGGATTCTTTTCCAACCACGTTTGGATCTCCAGTTCCTGCTTTAACTCTTTCAAGTCAGCCTGAAACTGGGCGGCGGTTTGA
>CAYLJQ010000858.1:0-3052 GCA_964383955.1 uncultured Heliomicrobium sp.
CATGTTTAGCAATCGGCTTCCAGCGGAAGAGATTTAACAGTGTCGTTTCCGGTCAATCGCGAAGCCACTCTCAGCCGGGAAACCATCACGCCAACAACAATCAAGGCCGCTCCGATTGCGCGCCAGAAACTCAGTTTTTCACCGAATTTGTAATACGCGAAAATTGCTGCTGTCGCAGGTTCCAGCGTGTAAAGAATCACAGCGTGCGTTGGATTGACGCGGCTTTGCGCCCAGGTTTGCATCAGCGCGGCGACAAACGTCACCATCACAGCCATATAGCCAATCTGTACCAGGAACTGACTATCAACCGGATTCGGCATGGTTTCCAGACCCAAAGCCTTCAAAACAAAAAATACCGTTGTTGCCAGCAGCGCCACGGTGATGACCTGAAATGCGGCCAGCGATCGCACGTCACCAGCAGCGGCAAATGCACTGGTCGCCGAAATGTGCGCTGCCCAGGAAACGGCAGCTAGCAAGATAAATAAGTCTCCCCAATTGATTGTTTCTCCGCCTTGCGGGAACGAGAGCAAAGCAAAGCCCAGAATGGCAATAGCCAAACCAGTCAAATGATCTCGTGTAGGTTTCGTGCGAAACAGCACGTAACTCAGCAGCGGCGTAAAAACCAGATACAGTCCGGTGATAAATCCCGCTTTGGATGCCTGCGTAAAGCTCAGACCGACAACATAAAAAGCGATTCCCGCAAAACTGAGCAAGCCAAGCTTTGCGCCTTGTTTGATTTCCTGCCAATTGCTGCGACGCAAGTGACCAGAAAAAGCCAGGCCGAAACACAACGCCGCAATGCCGAATCTGGTTGCGGTGTAGAACGCGGACGAATGCGTGGCCAGAATCTCCTTTGTGATGACATGGGACGTTCCCCACATGACAGCCAGCACAATCAACGCACTGTCAGATTTCCACCCTGCTTGGCCTGTTTGCCCTGCTTGTTTTGAATTCATTGCTTGATCGGTTGTTGAATCGTTCATTGTTTTTCCGGTTGCGCAGCGGCTTGTCCGTCGTTTTTGAAATAAGGCTGAACCGCGACAGGCTGCCCAACCGAACTGAGCGCAGATTCCAGTAATTGCCTGACAGAAGTAATGGCATGGTCCTTGGCAGTTTTCATAATCTCAGGCGATTGCCCCAGCTTTTCGATTTCCGGACGAACCATTTGTTCGGTCGTGTCTTCCAGTTGATTGCCGGTCATAGATTCCGTTCTGAAGAAATCCAGGTTGCGGATGACTTCGGCTTTTGTCAGGTCAGGATCAATGGAAAGGATTTTGACATCCGGCAGCGGCACGCGCAGCACATGCTTTTGCTCGTCATAGGTCATGCGTCCTTGGTCAATCTCGTTCAGGTTAACAGCATAATGAATCGTCGCCGGGACGATTCGAATGACTTCGGCATTGCCGTACCAAGCGTCATTGCGCTGGCGAACGACGGCTTGAACATAGGCTCGCGTCGTTACCAAATTGGTGTCCCGTTCCAGACGCAGCAGCGTCGTTTTAGCCGTCGCAACAATTTTCTCTTCCGGCCAAAACAAATCGCCGATGCCTTTGCGGGTGTAAAGCATTGCGGTCACAGCCAGCGCCGCCAACGTCACAATGAAGCTGGCAATTGCCAGCAGCTTCCAGATTTTTCCCGATGAAGTTGTAGGTATGGTTGGGTCGGTCATCGTTATCTCCGTTATCTCCCGCTTTCTTCCATCTGCCCAAGTTCCAGCGCGAACGGATTGCTGTTTTGCCAACCTGTGCAGCCCGTTTTGCGAAAATGTTCCAGCCGGCGAATTGTGATTTCGCAAAAGATGGGATCAATATCCATTGTCAGGCAGCTTCGCCCAGCCATTTCCGCCGCCAGCAGAGTCGTTCCCGAATGGGCAAAAAAATCCAGGATCACATCTCCCGGCGCAGAGCTGGCTTCAATAATCCGCCGAA
Source organism: uncultured Heliomicrobium sp. (assembly GCA_964383955.1). Classification (GTDB taxonomy): domain Bacteria; phylum Acidobacteriota; class Blastocatellia; order RBC074; family RBC074; genus RBC074. The sequence continues at coordinate 1,929 of CAYLJQ010000858.1, forward strand.
TCGCCTTCAATGGTTTTTGAGCGTAACAGCCGTTGACGTTTTCTTCCATTCGGTAAAACACCTGCTGAACGTCAATCCAGACATTGCCCGGGCGCAGGGTATCGGATTTTCCGCGCTCAAAGTTTTCCGTCAGTTCGCCGCCGATTTTTTTGTAATAGCCTTTGACGGCTTTGGGGATTTCCGTGTACTGCGGCGTAAATTTCGGATCGCCTTTGGCGTAATACAGCAGTTCCTGCCGCAAGCTCATCCAGTTTTTCTGGGTTCCGTAACCGCGCTGGTTCCGCAACGTAATGAAGCTGCGGGAACGAAAATCGGTTTCGCGCATCATCAGCATCAGTTCCGGCAGGGGAGCGAACCCGGCTCGCTGATCCGCGCCGATCCACAAATACAAGCTGCTGTCTTCAGCCAAAGCGGATTCTGTTGTTTCAACGACCTTTCTGCACCAACTGACGAAATCATCAACCTGCCGCTGTTCGAAGGCGATAAAGTTGTACGGCAGATCGTGGATTGCCAATGATGATTTCAGTTTGCCGCAAAGCTTCAACGCGTCTTCTGGCTCGGCGGCGTCAAGACAACCGACGCGGTGTCCGTGCAATTCGTCGCGCCAGATTTCGCCGGGTTTCAACCTGCAAAAAGGCAAAAGCCGCTGTCTGAGCTGTTCATCACGATCCAGACGCGCCAACGGATGTTTCAACATAAACAGTTTGTGCAGAAAGTCTAAAACGAATGGCGAAAGATTGATATGAAGCGCGAGCGGTGAAATTTATTTGTTGTCGGTTGTGCCGGCTTTTTTGCGGTAACCGCGAACGGCAAGATCAGCCAGATGCTGTGTGGAAAACCGTTCGCGCGAACCCGGTTCGCGTTCGCGCAGTTCCACCCAGCCTAAAGCGTAAGGCAGCATAAAATAATGCAATTTGCCTCCGGCGCCTTCAAAGATGTTTGAAAGGAACATCACCAGAATCTGAGCGATTCCTCCGGCGGCAACCGGCTGCGGCGAAGCTGGTTCGCCAATAAACCGCGCGCCCATCAGATGCAGCGGTTCGTAGCTCAAAAACACAAACAGCAGCAAACCGGCAAAATAACTGGCTAACGAAGAGATGTCATCTTTTCTCCAGGCAATCATT
>CAYLJQ010000859.1:0-3051 GCA_964383955.1 uncultured Heliomicrobium sp.
CTCATGAAATTTAAAATACTTACTTCAATCACCAGTCTGACAGTTTTTCTTTTCGCCTTGTGCGTGCAGGGCTTTGGACAGGACGGAGTTCCACCGCAGATAAAGCCGAACGCGGTTTCATCTGTTTCGCCGCAAAAACGAGCGTTGATCAAAGAATTGCTGGAAGTCACTGAAGCCGCCAAACTGGCGGAATCTACCAGTCAAACCATGCTGGTACAGATGGAACAGGAATTTCCTAAAATCATGGAGATGCTGATGACGCAACAAGCGGCGGACAACAAACTGACGCAGGCTCAGCTAAAAGCCTTGCAGAGCGAGTCCAGCGCGGCATCCATGCGAATGCTCAAACGGTTTCAGGAGAAAGTGCTGACGGCGATCAATTTCGCTGAGTTGCTGGAAACGGTCAGCCTGGAACTATATGACAAGTACTTTACTGAAGAGGAATTGAAAGACATTGTGGCGTTTTACCGAACTTCGACCGGAAAGAAATCAATTCAGGTCATGCCAAAGCTGGTGGCTGACACCATGCAAATGTCCAATCAGGTTTTGTTGCCCAAAATTATGGGCGCTTTGGATGAAATTATTCAGGAAGAAGCCAAACGGATTAAGTGAATTTCCAAATCCAACCGGAGAGATGACACCATGGCTGATGCCGCAATCAACAATTCACCTTATGCCGCCAAACCCTGGCTGAAACATTATGATTTCTGGGTTGATCCCGAACCCAACATGCCACGCCAGCCGCTATACCAGATTCTGCAAATTGCCAGCGTCGCTTATCGCGACAAACCGGCGACAGCGTTTTTGGGCGTGTTCCTGACGTTTGGCGAAGTGAAAACACAGGCAGATCGTCTGGCGACTGCTTTGGCCGGTCTCGGCGTCACAAAAGGCGACCGCGTAGGCATTATGCTGCCGAACTGCCCGCAGTATCTGGTCAGTTTTTTTGCCATCGTCCGTTTGGGAGCGATTGTCGCGAACATCAATCCGATTTACACGCCGCGCGAAGTCGAAGCCGTTGCCAAAGATTCCGGGATGAAAGCCGTCATTGTTTTGGACTTGATGGCGCAAATTGTGTTGGGTGTTCAAGCCAAGACTTCGATTGAAAATGTCATTGTCACCAGTTTGCAGGAATATTCCGCTCGCCCGGAAACCGCGCCGCAGACTCCAACTGGCACCTTGTCGTTCAAAGCACTGATTCAAGAGACGGAAATTTTGCTGCCACGCGTCGTCATCACGCCTGAAGAAGACGTTGCCGTGTTGCAATACACCGGCGGAACTACCGGCGTCCCCAAAGGCGCGATGCTGACGCATTTCAATCTGTATTCAAACGTCATTCAGTCTTACATTTGGGGCAGAGAACTCACGCAGCGCGGCGATGAACGGTACTTGATGGTCATCCCGTACTTTCACATCTATGGTCAGACGGTAGGGATGTTGCTGGGAACCTGGAACGGCGCGATGCAGATTCCAGTACCCAAGTTCGATCCCGACGCGTTGATTCAAGCAATCAAAACTTACAAGCCTACATTCTTTCCCGGAGTGCCGACGCTCTATATTTCGATGTTGAATCATCCTGAAATCAAAACCTGCGGGTTGGAATATGTGCGACGCTTCAACAGCGGCTCGGCTCCGCTGCCGGTGGAAGTCATCGAACAATTTGAGCAACTGAGCGGCGCGATGTTGTACGAGGGCTACGGTCTGACCGAAGCTTCGCCAACGACGCATTCGACGCCGACACTGGCACGCCGCAAACCCGGCAGCATTGGCCTGACGTATCCGGCCACCGAAGCCAGGATCGTTGATCTGGAAACCGGAACGCAGGAAGTTCCGCTTGGGCAGGAAGGCGAGTTGTGCATTCGTGGGCCACAGATCATGAAAGGGTACTGGAATCGCCCGGACGAAACATCCATCGCGCTGCGCGATGGATGGCTATACACTGGCGATGTCGCCCGAATGGACGAAGACGGTTATTTTTACATTGTCCAGCGAAAGAAGGATATGATCATCGTCAGCGGCTTCAACGTCTATCCGAATGAAGTCGAGGATGTGTTGTTCACGCATCCGGCAGTGCTGGAAGCTGCCGTCATCGGCGTGCCGGATCAATATCGCGGCGAATCCGTCAAAGCTTTTGTCGTGTTGAAGCCTGGAAGTGCCGCGACCGTGGAAGAGTTGGCAGAATTCTGTAAAACCAATCTGGCAAAGTACAAACTGCCGTCCATTATTGAAATCATTCCCAGTTTACCCAAGAGTGCTGTTGGCAAGGTGCTCCGCCGTGAGCTGCGGGAGTTGGAAACTAAACAGTAGAACGAGGTTTTAGATGCAAGAAGCAGTAAACAATTCGCCAAAATATGATGAACGTCCGTGGGGCAATTTCACTGTTTTGGACGAAGCAGACGGATACAAGGTTAAACGCATCGAAGTCTTGCCTGGCAAACGTCTGAGTTATCAAAAACACGCTCAAAGGGCTGAGCATTGGTTCATCGTGGAAGGCACGCCCAAAGTAACTCTTGATGGCAAGGAGATTCTTCTTGGCCCTGGCGAATATGTGGATATTGCAGTTGGCGCGGCGCATCGAATCGAAAATCCTGGAAAAGAAAAGGTGATTTTTATTGAGGTTCAGCGTGGAAACTATCTGGGAGAAGACGACATTGTAAGATTGCAGGATGATTACTCGCGTGTATAATCCGCTACGCCTTAAGCCTTGATGTGGGCAAGTTCTTAACGCATATCTCGAATTCCAACGGGTTAACTCTGACACCCAATCTTTTCACGTGATTCAACCTAATCAGTTTTGCGGTTGAACTTTCGAACCCAAAAACTAAGGAGATTCGATGGCTGGAAATATCACGATTGTTTTGCCTTCGGCTTTGGAAATTGAAGGGGCAAAAGGCGTCGCCTTGGGGGATTACAATAGCGGGATGGTTCTGGGACTTGAAAGCAGAAACGGCGGGTTCAACATGGAAATTGCCGTGGCAGTAAATGCTGAAGTGATACGCGCGAAGCTAAATGCGATCCGCACGCTGAATCTAAAAGATCAGATAGAGGACATAC
>CAYLJQ010000860.1:0-3042 GCA_964383955.1 uncultured Heliomicrobium sp.
CAATAAGTTTCAGTAAATAATTGAGCACAGAAATTAGTCATGCCGGAGCACTTCAGCGGGAGTCAGTTTGGCTGCGGAAGAGGCTGGATAGAGCGTTGCTAGCAGGCAAATTCCAATCGCCAACGTTGGGATCCATACACAATCCAATATCCGCAATCGAAGTGTGATGTGCGAGATCGAATAAATTTCCGCTGGAATCGAAATTAACTGATAGCGATTGGCGATAAAGCAGGTCAAAACTCCCCAAAATAAGCCCAGTCCAGCGCCGACAACTCCAATAATCAAACCTTGCAACAAGAAGATGCTGCGGATCGCGCCTGGAAAAGCACCCTGAGCACGAAGGATGGCAATGTCCCGTCGCTTTTCGATCACCATCATTGTTAGCGTCGTGATGATATTTAGCGCGGCGATGGCAATCAGAAGCGCGAAAAAAATGATGATCACGCGGTGTTGTAGTTGCAATGCGGCGAACAACGGGCCGTTAAGTTCCTGCCAGTCGGTGGTGATAAAGCCTTTGCCAGCAACTGCCAATACTCGCTTGCCAAGCTCTTTGACCTGATCAATGTCGGAAACTTTCAAGCGAATGACGCCCGCTGTCTCGTCTGTTCCAGAGAGCCGCTGAGCAGACTTTAAGGTGATGTATGCCCATTTAGAATCGTACTGATACCACCCTGAAGAGAAGATTCCTTGAACGCTGAACTTCGTATAACGGGGTCTTGGCTGCAAACCAACGGGAGTTAAACGCGTGACAGCGGAAACAGCAGTCACCTGGTCGCTCAGCTTCAACCCCAAAGCTTTTGCCAATTCATCGCCAATGATCAGTCCTTCGGGATGCGGTTCTTCCTCAGATTCAAGTGATGCTTCCGGGCTGGAGGCGGGCAGCTTGCTTTCGCCTTGAATGGTGATAGAAGCAAGATCGTTGGCGCTACTGTCATCAGTATCAATGCCTTTGAGTACAGCTTGTTCTTGTCTTCCGTTGGCGCTGAGCAGGACGGGAGCGTAAATGGTTGCTGAAGCTTCGGTCACACCGGGAATTTGGCGAAGCCGTTGAGTCAGTTCCTGATAGGCTTCGATGCCGCTGTTGTCTTCTTTCAATAAGTTGAGATGATCCGTGCCGGCCAGAATTTTTTCCTGAACATCAGTGCGAAACCCGTAAATCATCGCCTGGGCAATCAGCAAAGCCGCGACGCCGACGGTGATACCGGTAACGGCGATGGCGGTAATTGCTGAAACAGCAGCCTGCTGCCGCTTGGCTCGCAAATATCGCAGCGCAATGAAAAGTTTGAACGGCATCAGTAACCCGCAGGTTGTTTATTCAACGTGCGCTCCTATTTCGTTTCCGGGCGCATGTGCGGGAAGAGAATCACGTCACGGATGGAATGCTGGTTGGCCAGAATCATCACCAGGCGATCAATGCCAATGCCTTCGCCCGCAGTTGGTGGCATGCCGTAACTCAGCGCGCGAATGTAATCTTCGTCCATCACCATTGCTTCATCGTCGCCGCGTTCGCGCTGATTCATCTGCTCTTCAAAGCGGCGCTTTTGTTCAACCGGATCGTTCAGTTCCGAAAACCCGTTCGCCAATTCCATATTGGCGATGTATAGCTCAAAGCGTTCGACAAAGCGCGGATCGTCGGCTTTTTGTTTCGACAGCGGAGAAAGCTCTGTCGGAAACTCCGTGATAAACGTCGGATGGATCAAATGCGGTTCGACCAGATGTTCGAAAATTGCGCCGAGCAGTTGCCCATCGTTTAGCTTGGGGTCAAAGCCCATATCCAAAGCCGCCGCCGCTTCTTCCAGTTGTTGGCGATCCATCAACCCTTCCAGTGTTGGCTTAGTCGCATCGTTCGGCCAATGCTGCAACACAGCATCGCGCATGGTCAGTCGCTGCCAGTTGTCGAAATCAATAATGTGATCTCTGTACGGCGTTTGGCGTGTGCCGCAAACTTTATCCGCCAGCCGCTTGAACAATTCTTCGGTCAAATCCATCAGGTCGTTGAAATCCGCGTAAGCCTGATAGAACTCCAGCATGGTGAATTCAGGATTGTGCTTGTAAGAAATGCCTTCGTTGCGGAAATTACGGTTCAGTTCGTACACACGCTCGAATCCGCCGACGGTCAACCGTTTCAGATAAAGCTCCGGCGCGATGCGCGCGTAAAGGTCAATGTCCAGCGCGTTGTGATGCGTGACGAATGGTCTGGCCGCCGCGCCGGTGGCCAGCGGAGTCAGCATTGGCGTTTCGACTTCGACAAAGCCTCGATCATCAAAATAATGACGAACTTCGCGGATAACTTGAGCGCGCCGCTCGAAAACTTCACGCGAAGTCAGTTCGCCCGGCAAGCGTTCGTGCGCCGCGCCGCTGGCAATCAGATCAACGTAACGCTGCCGGTAACGAAGTTCTTTGTCCGTGACGCCGTGATATTTGTCCGGCATCGGCAGCAAAGCCTTTGATAGGAAGTTGAGTTTAGAAACGTGAACCGATAATTCACCGGTTTTGGTGATGAAGAGAAAGCCCGTAACTCCAATCCAATCGCCAAGATCAAGTTTTTGGTAAAGCTCCCAGGCGGCGTCGCCGACATCATTTTTGCGGATGTAAGCTTGCAGCGCTGCCAGCCCGTCGGACAAATGCACAAAAGCAGCTTTGCCCATCAAACGGCTGGTCATGATTCTTCCGGCGATGCGAACTTCGCCACCTTCTGCGGCTTTCAGCTCGGCATTGGTGCTGGCGAGTTCGGCTTCTTCTTTCTTTCCCGCGAAGCCGTGATAGCGTTCCACCAGTTGCGAAACGGTGTGCGAACGGTCGAAGCGATTTGTGTAAGCTGCGTGGCCGAGAGCCGTAATTTCTTCCAGATGGCGGCGGCGTTGTTGAATTTGATCGTTGTCCTGATCGAGCAAAGTTGTGAACTCCTCAAAAAAAGTATGTCTGACTTTCAGTTGCTGGCATTTGATGCTGACGATGTGACGTGCTATTTGAGCGGCGATTATAGGAATGCCAATTTGAGAGTGTCAACGAAGCTGTTTGTGCGGCAGTAGTTTCCAGTGC
>CAYLJQ010000861.1:0-3038 GCA_964383955.1 uncultured Heliomicrobium sp.
TCCAGTATTGAGATCGTTAAGGCTCCCGATAATGCTCACGTGCAGTTAGCTTCTGGAAAAAGAATCATGGTGGTTGCGAGAATCTGACACGTCTATGGAAACTCTATCAGGATATTCTGAAAGCTATTCGGCTTTGATCTTGATCCCAGGCAATGTTAGTTACTTTACCGATCAGGCTGGACGGCGAATCGGGGAAGCTTTGCAAAGCCTTGGGTGGCAAGTGCAGATTGCCAGCCTTAGTTCTCTGCCGAAAGGAAAATTTGATTGGGGATTTCTGGTTAATGTCAGCGAATTGATGCACAGTTGCCAAAGTAGTGGTGAACGCTTGCTGAGCATAGTGCGTGGAAAGTGCCGCCGTTTGGCTCAAGTACTGCTGGAATGTGTCACTACCCACTGGTTTGTGAAAGCCTTTGAGCTTGGCAGCCGCTTAGGAGTCGAATATGTGTTCGATTTAGGGTTGCAGGATCAGTCAAAGCAATTACCAAAAGAGGTAAGTGAAGGGTACAACTTCGTTTTTAATGGATTGATTGAGTCCGAAATAAAGGCTTTGCAGTCGTTGGATCTAAGCCAGCCTCGTCCGATTCCCTGGGCTTTCATTGGGCATGTAACGTTGCCACGCATTGAAATCGTATACAAGCTGGTGCGTGGATTCGATCCGTCAGGGTTTTTCTATCTGCCAGAACTGTCAGTGTCCCCCGTGACGGAACGTGGGCCACACCTGAATGAGGAACAGTTTTTACGGGTGTTATCGAAAGCGCGGTACCAAATTTGGACGTCTCACCACTTTGGAACCTACCTTGAGGGCGAACGTTTCCGGGCTTCACTGTTAACGGGTTCGGTGCCACTGAAGATTGTCTTTAACAATGCTCTGGCACCGTCGGGTACGCCGTTTCCATATTTGTTGATTCAAGAAAACCGGCTTGCCGAAGATTTGCGCACGCTGGATTTTCAACAGATCCGCAGTCGATTCGTTGCTGAATTTTTATGTCTGCCACGCTTGTCGGCAAGTTTATCGGAGGTCATTCATCGAATTGGCTAAGTCACAAGCATCTCTGACCAGGCCTCTTGAAATGCCCAAGGAAGGCGTAACAATAGCGATTCCCAATTGGAATCATGAGTTCCTTCTTGCCCGCTCCATCGAATCTGCGCTCACGACGTTAAAGGCTCTGGCCAATTATGGTGTTGCCGGAGAGGTTTTAGTCGTTGATGATTGTTCGAGAGATGGATCGCTTGTGTTGTTGCGTCAGCTTGAAGCCTTGCATTTCAGTGATGGATTGCGCGTATGGGCTTTGGACGAAAATGTGGGGCCATCAGATGCACGCAACCAGGCGTTACAGCTTGCCCGTTTTCGTTACATTGCTTTTCTGGATGCAGACAATGAAATCATGTCGGAAAACCTCTATCATTTTTATCGTGCCATCAAGCAAACTGAGGCAATTGCCGTTTATGGAAACCTGATTGGGTTGGCCGATGGCCAAATGCGATTGTTGAGCAATCAAAGTGTTCAGCCGCAGATTTTTACAGGTAATTACATTGACACTTGTGCATTGTTTGACCGTGTCCAGATTCTGGACTGTGGCGGTTTTCAGTCCGAACAGTTACTGAAGGGCACCGAAGACTGGGAACTTTACCTGCATCTGGCTTCATTGGGCCGCCGGATCATTTTCGTCCCGCTTGCATTTGGCATCTATCACGACCTATCCAATTCGCTTCACCTGGAAGCTGCGCAACGAGTTCATGACATTCTCCGTAAAGTTCATCGGATGTTCAATCAATTGGAAATCCGCGGGCGTATGCCGCATAACACCTGGCAACTGCGCTACCATCCAGACATTGGGTATTTGTGATTCTTTTTAAGGAGTGAGTAAGTTTGGAAAAGAAATGCGAAACGTCGCCAGCGTATTTGCCGACACTGCTCAGCAGTTACCGATTGATTGAAAGGTATGGAGAATTGTTGTTGCAAGCTGACGGTGACGCAATCAAAGCAGAAACCGATTTGTCTGCACTTGATGCGTATTTGTTGCAGCAGACAATCTGTCATTTGTCACAACAGGCGATAGTCGTTGATTTGGCAGCGGATGCGACTTGCGGTGCGTCAACGGTTTGCTGGATGACGGCGGAAAATGTCAAACAGATTGTTGTTCCGAGACATGATTGGCAATCCGGCTCTAACACCGCATGGCGAAACTCCTTTCATTTTGCGATTGAAGCAATGGGGCTGAATCCGGTGGAATTGGCTGTCGAACCGTTCCAGCAGGTTTTGACGGAACAAAAAAATCCCTTGTTTCAAACAGTCATAATCTTGGCCCAAGCCGAAACCGATGCCCAGGCTCTGAATGAAAGATTGGCTGCTTTGTTCTCCTTGCAGCCAAAAGCGATTGTGTTTTTATTATCGCTGGGAGCTATTGGAAACAGCGAGTTGTTGAAACAGGCAATTAGTTTCGCGGAGGCGCGAGCGCCTTATCAACTCATCGCGCTCCGGGAATTGTGTCCTTTCTGGTCAACCAGTCGCCTGGGAGTTTTCTATTCTTCTGATAACGTCGACTTACCAGCCTCGCTACGCCGATTGCAACAACAATATGAAGGTAATTTCCAGTTTCTCAAGATGGTTCGCCACGTGGTGGAATCTGAACTGAAAACAGGAAGTAGTACAAGCGATCAAGTTGAGACGCCGCCGATGCCAGTCAAAGGCGATTTTTCTTTTGCCCCGCTAAACTATCCGATTCTGTTTGAGGTTCCCAAATGGTTGACGCCTGGGTCTGCCTGGCACGAACACATTCCGTTCGCAATGTATTTAATGGCAATTCTGCGCCCGGCTAAATTGGTGGAGCTTGGGACATTAGCTGGTGATTCTTATTGTGGTTTCTGCCAGGCCGTAGCCGCCCTGGAATTGCCGACTCAATGTTATGCAATTGATACTTGGCGCGGCGATGAGCACGCAGGGTTTTATGGGGAAGAGGTTTTACTGGAATTACGCGCGCACCACGATTCACTTTACGGTGACTTTTCCAGTTTGATTCAAAGCAAATTCTCTGATG
>CAYLJQ010000862.1:0-3036 GCA_964383955.1 uncultured Heliomicrobium sp.
GTGCGGTTTAGCTTTTCTTGGGCGGCGGGCTTTGCCACAGCACATTGACGATCATCCATTTGCCGTCAAATTTCGCCAGATGGAAATAATCGGTTCCCCAGTCGGCGACTAGTTTGGCAGTGGCAGTCTGGTCTTGCACTTCATAAATTGTGATTTCTTTCGGCGCGTCTTTTCTCAGCTTACCGCTCTTGTTGTAGCTTTTGGCAACTTCGACCAGCCGTTCGAAAGTCATTGCCGAACCGGGCCCGTATTTGCTGTCGGCGGGCGGACGGTAAAATCCCAGCTTGGCCAATTTGGGATGAACGCTGCGTTCGATGCGTTCCGGCTGGACGTTGTAAACGCCTTCGACGTAATCCAGCACCGCCAATCGAACGGCTTCTTTGTCATCATTCGCTTGTTGGGCAAATGACGGAACCGCGAGCAATCCCGCCAGCGTAAGGCAGGCAACCACCAACAAAATCGTCTTTTTCATATTCCCTCTCTATGTAAAGTTTGAAGTTTCGATGCGCTTCATTCGTAACGAAGCGCAACCATCGGATCAACTTTCATGGCTCGTAGCGCTGGCACATAACAAGCCACCAGCGCAACAAAACTCAGCAATAAGGAAATTCCGGCAAAGGTGAGCGGGTCAGTCGCACTGACGCCAAACAGCAAATCCGCCATCAACCGGGTCAGCGCAAACGAAGCGATCAGGCCAATGGCGACGCCTAGCAACGTCAACCCCATTCCCTTTTTCATCACCAAACTTAGAATGTTTGCCGGACGCGCACCCAGAGCAATGCGGACTCCAATTTCGTGCGTTTGCTGGCTGACCGTATAAGAAATGACCCCGTAAATCCCAACCGCCGCCAACAGCAAAGCAACGACTGCAAACAGGCCGATCAGCATTGCCGGATAACGCCGAGCGAATGTCGCCGGAGACGTTGCGGCAATCTGTTCCATGCTTCTGACAAAGAAGATTGAAATTCCCGGTTCAAAAGACTGAAGCTCGCGGCGAACGACGTTGCTCATACTCATTGGATCGCCTGTCGTTCTGACTACAACGCTGCTGGCCATGCCGACGGTCGTGTCTTGCTGGTAAGGGTAATAAACAACCGCGGTGTTTTGCGCGTCCAGGCCATTGATCTTTTCATCCGCAACCACGCCTGCAATTTGAAGCGGCGTCCCGCCATCGCCTGTGAAAACGATGTTTTGACCGGCGGCGTCTTGGTTGGGGAATACGCGTTTCGCCAGCGACTGGTTGATGATGACGACGTTTTGAGAATTCGCCCTGTCCTGCTCGTTAAAGGTTCGACCGGAAATCAACCGCACGCCCATGACGCTGAAGTAGTTCGCGCTGACATCGCGCAAGTTGGCTTCAATGTCGTCGCCGGGAGCGGGTTTCGGCTGATTGGTTGGATAAAACCGCGTGGTGTTGCCGCCGATCAGCGGCAACGTATTGACCGTCGCAGCGCCTTCAACACCTTGGATGGCGGCCAAGCGAGCCAGCATCTGCTGTCGCGCAACAATCAATTTTTCGTTTGAATCGTATGCAGCAGGCGGCAACGTGAAGGTAAACGTCAGCAGGTTTTTTGGATTGAATCCCGGATCAACATTGACCAGCCCCCACAAACTGCGAACCATCAAGCCCGCGCCAACCAGTAAGACCAACGCCAAGGCGACTTCGGCGACGACCAGGACATTTCGTAAACCTTGCCGAGCCGCCGCGCCGGATGTTTTGCCGCCTTCTTTCAGCACAGATTGCAAATCCGCTTTGGACGCTTGCAGCGCCGGGGCAAGTCCGAACAGCAGGCTGACGGTTAGCGTCAACGCCGCTGTAAACGCCAGCGCGGAAGCATCAATTTTCACGCCACGCAAGTAGGGCATGAAGTTCAATAGATTATCCGGGATGGCTGAAATCAGCGCGTCAATGCCCCAGTTTGCCAGCAACACACCAACAATGCCGCCCAGCGCCGCCAGCACCAGACTTTCCGTTAGCATCTGCCGAACCAATCGTCCGGCTGATGCGCCAAGCGCCGAACGAATCGCGACTTCTTTTTGCCTTCCTGAGGCGCGCACCAACAGCAAATTGGCGACATTCGAACAAGCAATCAGCAAAACAAAGCCAACGGCGACCAATAACAAAACCAGCAACGGTTTGATGTTGCCGACCAGTTCCTGATGAAGCGGAACAACCTGGATTCCGGTTCCCGTATGCGATTCCGCATGTTCCTGAGCAATACGCGCGGTAATTGGCTGCATTGCGGCTTTTGCCTGTTCCAGGCTGACGCCCGGTTTCAATCGCGCAATGACGTTCACAAAGTGCATAAAGCGCCGGGTCATTTGGCCCTGGCTAAGCTGCCACGTAGACCAAACCTCCGCTGAACCGCGCTTGGCGAATTGAAACTCCGGCGGCAGCACGCCAACCACCTGATAGGGATTTCCGCTCAAGACGATCTGCTTTCCGACGATGTTCGCGTCGCCTGCATAACGTCGCTGCCAAAATCCGTGGCTCAATAAGACAACTCGCTCTGCACCTTCTTTTTCGTCATTTTCGGTCAAGCTGCGACCCAGAAGCGGTTTGACGCCCAGCACAGAAAAGAAATTGCCGGACACCAAACCCGCGTCAATCCGTTCGGTGCTTTCTGGCGTGGCCAGCATAAATCCGCCGCCGCCGCGATAGGCCGCCATTCCTTCAAAGGCTTCACACAATCGCCAATCCTGAAGATCAGGATACGAAGCTTCGCGTTTGGGATAACTTTTTTGCGGTGTGGATTCCCACAAATGCACCAACCGTTCAGGCTCCGCATACGGCAACGGTTTCAGCAGCGCGGCATTGACGACAGAAAAGATCGCCGTGTTTGCGCCAATGGCCAACGCCAGCGTCAGCACGACAACAAACGTGAAACCGGGCTTTTTGCTCAGTGAACGTATTGAATGCCGCATATCTTTCCAAAACGATTCCATAGCTCTCTCCTATTGGTTATTGGAAAAAGAAGGAACCACTGATGAACACGGATCAACGCAGACAAACACCGATAATTTTTTCGGCGTACC
>CAYLJQ010000863.1:0-3029 GCA_964383955.1 uncultured Heliomicrobium sp.
CGCACGTCCGGTGGTGTGGGAGGACGGGAGCCGTGAGGCTCCCTCCTACCCGATTATTCGTTTTCAATCGGAATGGGCTTTCGGTTTTCATCCACGGCAACATACACGGCTTCGGCTTCCATAACCCGAACGATGTTGTCGCTGTCGCGGTACCGCATGGCTTCGACGACGATGCCGACAGTGACAGAAGTTCGACCGACTTTTATTGTGCGTGTGTAAAAGCTGACAACATCCCCGACAAATACCGGCGCAATGAATTCGATTCCGCGCATGGCGACAGTGACAAACAGTTTGTCAGCTTGCTTGCGAGCTTCTATGCCACCAGCCAAATCCAACTGGCTCAGAATAACTCCGCCGAAAATCGTTCCGCCTGGATTGGTATCACGCGGCAACATTGAAACTCGAATTGCCAAATTGCCGATGTCAGTGGATTGCTCTCTGTTTTCTTCATTCATAGGCCGCGTATCCTAGCCGCCAGAAACGCGATTTTCCAATCCCGCCAGTAGCGCGATTTTTCAAATCGCGGCACAATTCCCGCCATGCAAACCAATCAACCGATCAAACAACGCGCGCAGGAATTTTTTTCCAGTCTTCAAGACAAGATTTGCCTCGCTCTGGAAGAAGCTGACGGATTGGCCAGGTTCAGGGAAGACAACTGGCAACGCGAAGGCGGCGGAGGCGGGCGAACGCGCGTTATCGAAAACGGCGCGGTGTTTGAAAAGGGCGGCGTCAATTTTTCAGCCGTCGCAGGAGTTTTACCAGAACAGTTTGCCGCAAAAATTGGCGAAGGCATCGAGGGAGCGGAAGGCCGCGAGTTTTTTGCCACAGGCGTTTCGCTGGTTTTGCATCCGCGCAACCCTTACGTGCCGACAGTTCATGCGAACTTTCGCTACCTGGAAAAAGGGCAGGCAAGCTGGTTTGGCGGCGGCGCTGACCTGACGCCTTATTATGCTTTTCGCGAAGACGTGATTCACTTTCACCAAACCCTGAAAGATGCTTGCGACCGGCATGACGCGGATTATTATCCGCGCTTCAAAAAATGGAGCGACGAATACTTTTTCATCAAACACCGCAATGAAACGCGCGGTGTAGGCGGAGTCTTTTTTGATTATCTGCAAGGCGATTTGGAAAAGCTGTTCGCCTTTGTCCACGATGTTGGCGAAGCCTTCCTGCCCGCGTATCTGCCGATTGTCGTAAGCCGTTCAAACGAAGTATACGGCGAACGTGAACAGCAATTTCAGCGGATTCGCCGGGGACGATACGCCGAATTCAACCTGGTTTATGACCGCGGAACGACCTTCGGTCTGGAAACGCGAGGAAGAACTGAATCAATTTTGATGTCACTGCCACCATTCGCGAGCTGGGTTTACGATTACAAACCGGAAGCGGGTACAGCAGAAGCGGAAGCGTGGACCTACTACACGCCGCAAGATTGGTTGGGGGCACGTTGATAAAGTTGGTTTGGTTACGAAAAATTGAAGCTCGTCTCCGAAATTCTGGATAAAATCGAGATTTGTAAAGGATGTAATTTGGCAGATTTGCCGATAAACCAAGGGTTTTTGCGAAGATAGCTGGGAATCAGGAAGACAACTGTTCGTGGCATCGTGCTTGCTCTATTTGTCGCCGAGTGCGAGTTAGTTCTTGCACCATTGTCTTCCAAGTTTTCATCCCAGCAAAGCTAGCCTTTACAAGGAGAGATCAAAAGTCTCTCCTTATTTTTTTAGTTTCACCGCAATTTTCACAAGCGGCTCAAGTTGAGCCAGCCAGTATTAGATTTGAGCCAACGCTTGATCGAAATCTTTCAGCAAGTCGGCCACATCTTCCAATCCAACTGAAATTCTGACCAAACCATCGTTGATTCCTGTTGCCGCCCGTTGTTCCGCAGACAATTGCAAACTCCACATCGAAGCCGGATGCACCACCAGCGTTTCAAATCCGCCTAAACTGGCCGCGCGGACGCCCAATTTTAATGCTGACATCACTTTGTCAGCCGCTGAATAGCCGCCTTTCAATTCAACGCTCAGCATTCCTGTAAAGCCCGACATTTGCGACTTGGCCAGTTCATGTTGAGGATGCGATTCCAGGCCGGGGTAATAAACGCGCCCTACTTTCGGGTGGGTTTCGAAGAATTTTGCCAGCGCCAGCGCATTACTGTTGTGGCGTTCGACGCGCAACCCCAACGTCCTTAACCCGCGCAATAACAGCCAGGCGTCAAATGGACTGAGTGCGGCTCCGGCAACCAGGGCAAATCGCCAGACTCGTTCCAGCAAATCTTTGTTGCCGACCATGGCTCCGGCAGTCACGTCGTGATGTCCGCCGATGTATTTCGTTGCGCTGTGGACGACGGCGTCAATGCCGAATTGCAGCGGTCGCTGATTGATTGGTGTGGCAAACGTATTGTCGCAAATCGTCAGAATGCCGCGCGGTTTGGCCAGTTCGACGATAAAGCTCAAATCCGTCAATTGCATCAACGGATTGACTGGCGTTTCGACATAAATCAGTTTGGTATTTGATTTCACCGCATCGGCAAATTCGGCATTGCTGGTTTGATCTACATAGCTGACTTCGATGCCCCAGCGCGGCAAAATGTCTTTCAACAGCGTGGTCGCTCCGGCGTAATGATTGGTTTGCGCCACAATGTGGTCGCCGGTTTTCAAGCTGCCAGCGATTGCCGAAAAAATCGCGCCCATTCCCGAACCGAAAACCAATGCCAGTTCGCCGCCTTCCAGTTCAGCCATCGTTTCTTCAACCATTGCGTGGTTTGGGTTGCCATAACGCGTGTAAAACTCCTGTGGTTTGGTGGCAACGGCAATTTCGGCGAACTCTTCGGCGGTTTCCGCCCCAAACGTTGTCGTTTGCCAGATCGGCGGGCTAATGGCCGACGTGCGATTCAATGCCTTGGCGGCGTAAACCGCCTTGGTCTGCATTCCTTCCAAATCTACTTTTTCCTTTTTCATTCAAAATCCTTTCAACACAAAGCCGCAAAGTGGCAAAGGCGCAAAGAATACTTTTGCTTCTTTGCGCCTTTC
>CAYLJQ010000864.1:0-2998 GCA_964383955.1 uncultured Heliomicrobium sp.
TCTTGTTCGTTCCGGCGGTAACAAGCTGTTTGCCTCCTTTGTGTTCGACCAACATAGGAACAGCCGATGTGATGATTTCATCGCGATTCTTTCGCCACATCTCTTTGCCGGTTACCTTGTCCAAAGCGACGATAAAGGAATCCGCTTCCTGATCGAAATTTACAATCAGATGATTCCCGGCCAGCATCGGAGCCACACCTTCGCCAAACTGATTCCGCATTCGCATCTTTACGCCCAGGTCTTTTTCCCAAATCAGTTTACCGTCCAAGTCGTAGCAGTAAACGCCGCGAGAGCCAAAAGAAACATACAAATACTTCCCGTCAGTCACCGGCGAGTTGGATGCCAGGCTGCCATAGGCGTGGTGATAGCCATCGTGAGGCACGGCAGTTTTGGCCACACGCTCCCACAGTGTTTTGCCCGTTTTACGATCAATGCAAAGCACGGCGAATTTATGTTCCTGGCCTTCCCCGGATCCGCCGTTTGGATTGGTGCGGCGCTGGCTGGCGGCTGCAGCAATTGAAGAATCAAGCTTTCCCGTTGGCACGGCAGTGGTCAGAAAGATTTTGTCGCCCCAGATCACTGGCGTTGAAAAGCCCCGTCCGGCAATTGGCACTTTCCATTTGATGTTCTTCGTATCGCTCCATTCCGTGGGCGCTGACCCGCGTGCCATTCCATTGAAAAACGGCCCCCGCCATTGCGGCCAATGATCTTCAACCGGCGCTGAGAAAGAAATCGGACCAGAGGTAAAAGGTGCGAACAAGAGCAAGAAGCCAGCAAGAGCAATCAGCTTTTTCATTTCCAAAACCTCCATTGGACGATTTGTCACGAGCAAGATTCGTCAGCTTACAGCCTGTGTTTTCCTAAGCTCAAAACAGCAACCCGGTTTGGCATCCTGCCACGAGACTTGAGCGCTGATCAAATTTGCGCGGGAGCGGATGTTCGCCAAGCCATGTCCGGCTCGATTTGTCATGGCGTCAGCCAATCCTTTCCCGTCATCATGCACTTCAATCAGCAAATCATTGCTTACCGCTCTGACCACCAGGCGAACTTGCGTAGCGGCAGCATGGCGACAAACATTGTTCAACGCTTCCTGCACAATACGGTAAAGCTGGATTTGCTCTATTTCCGAAAGCCGCAGCCGTTCTTCCAACTCCGGTTCGCAAATAAACTCGTAAGCAAATTTTCCCTCTGCCGGAAGCTGAGCCACGGCATCGCTCAGCGCTCCTTCAAGCGCCGGTAGAAAGCCAAGGTTTTGCAGCGCCGACGGGCTGAGGTCTTCGCAAATACGGCGAATCTCTTTGGATACGGATTCAATTTCTCGTCTCAGTTCGCCCGGCGTTGGAATTCTGGAATCATCATCATTGACCGGAAGCTGATCGGTCAGCACCAGCAAATGCCGCAAATCCGCTAGCGTTTGATCGTGCAAATCGCGTGCGATGCGGCTGCGTTCGGCTTCGGTTTCACTGGCCAGCCGCAACCGTGTTTCACGCAATTCGGCATTGGTATCCGCCAAAGTCACGTTTGTTTTGCCCAGCCGCAATTGTTGGCGAAACGCCCAGGCCGCTGCTGCAATTGCCGCTGCCAGCAATGACGCCAGCAGCAGCGTGCCCCACGGAAACGGCGCGCGCTGGATTCTCAGCCGAACTGTCAGCGGGTCTGAATAGACCAAATCGCGGCTGAGGCTTCTGACAACAACCATGTAGCCTCCGGATTGCAAATCTCCGGGAGCAAACTGCGGATCGTTTGTGCGAATTGTTTTCATCGGTTCGCCAAAGCGGGTTTGCAAAGAAAATTCGTATTGAAACTGGCTTGGAAATGTCTTGCTGCCAATACCGGAAACTTCCAGCAGGAAATTTTTCAATGTGTGCGGCAAGGCAAGCTCTGCAACCAATTCCGGAGCCTGATAAATTCTATCCGCCACCAACCGCTTGACGCTTACGCGCGGTTGAATTGAACTTGGCCGATGATGAATAACACCGCGATTGGTGCCGATCCAAACATCGCTACCGCTAGTCGGCGAAGCCAAAGCAAAAACCTGTTGCGACGATAGCCCTTGCTCGGTGTCAAACCGGATCGAGACATTTTCCTCTGGCAACAGCTTAACCAGTCCTGCATTCTTCGTCGCCATCCAGACAATTTCGCGGTCAGACGCTTCCCGGATGACCAGCAAATCCTGAACATCCAGGCCGCCGCGCACTTCCCGAAACGATTCGGCTTCGCGAACCAATAGTCCTTGCGAGGTGGCTATCCACAGCCGTTTGCCATCAAACACAATAGCCCGGATCGCTTTCTCTACCTGTCCAGCTTGTTGTTTTAGCGGAGTTACGATTTGCCTGAACTGCGAGCCATCGTATCGCCACAACTCGCCGTCGGACGTTCCTATCCACAAGGCCTGATCAGCTTCAGCGGCCAGACAAATCGCACGTTGTGCCGCAGGCTCACTCAGCTTGGGCAAAGCTGGAACACGTTTCTCGATGTCAGTCCGCTCAATGCCTCGCCCAAAATAAGCCGCGTAAACCTGTCCGCGAAAGCTGGCAATTGCGCGAACACTTTCTTTGGATGGCGGTATCACAGACTGGCTGGGCACTGTGGCTGGCGGATTTACAGAAGAATCAGCAGCGGCGGAATCTGGCATTGAAGTGGAAGCATTCTCGCCCTCGATGGTGATTTCCGTGTTCGGCGAGTCAGTAATTCGGCTGAAATTGGCAGCGTCTTTTGCTTTGACGAACAAGCCTCCACTTGTGCCTGCCCAGATGGCCCCTGCCGCATCTTCAAACAGCGAATAAACCGAACGATTCTCAATTTCGGTAATCGGCACGCTCGCGCTTTCTGGCGATGCCAATCGAAACAACCCGCGATTTGTGCCGCTCCAAACCTCACCATTTGAAGACAGCAAGAGATCGCGCACGTAGTTGCTTTGTGAATCACCGCTTGGCGTCGCAACACGAAAACTTTCCCGATCGTAGCGACAAACTCCGCGATCCGTGCCGAACCAAAC
>CAYLJQ010000865.1:0-2998 GCA_964383955.1 uncultured Heliomicrobium sp.
AAGTAAACCGCTTGATCCGCTCAAGATAATCAGCTACCAATGCGGCACAATGCCGATCCTTGGTTTTTCCAATCCAGACAAAATGCAATTTCAAACGTCAACTCTTTCAGCGTCTCGCCATAAGCGTTCAAGATCATAAAACTGGCGCGATTTTTCGGTAAAAACGTGTACGACGAAAATACCGTAATCAATCAAAATCCATTCGCCAGTGTTGTAGCCTTCCGTATGCATCGGGCGAACTTTTAGCGCTTTCAACTGCTCAATGACTTCGTCTGCAATGGTTTGAGTTTGCCTGGCCGAATTACCGGAGCAGATCACAAAATAGTCCGTGAATTCTGTGATAGCAGACAACCGCAACACCACAATGTCCGACGCCTTTTTTTCATCGGCACAACGAGCGGCTAAGGTTACCTGTTCTAAGATTGCTTGATCTTCGGGCGACATTTGCCCAGCGTGCTGTTCGTTTTTTTCTTCAACAACTGTTGTCATTAATTCTTTCGATAAATCTGATATTTTTTTATGTAAGCGGCAACCTCAGGCTCAACGAACTGGTCAATGGGTTGATTCTGTTGCGCTGCCTCTCGAATCCTTGTTGCCGAAATATCCATCTCCACGTAATCGGTCAGATAAATATGTTTCGAGGCTAAATCTCTACTGGTCGGGCTTTTTCCCTTTCTCAAATCAATACAGTGCGCCTGCAAGTTCGGAGACAGGTGAGCCACAATTCGATCATCCCTTTCGTATCCAGGCCGTGTTGCAACAATCACGTCATGCTCTGTTAGTAGCCGTTCGTGCTCATACCACATGGTCACATCCTGGAATGAATCAACTCCCATAACGAAAAACAAGCGGGAATCTTTAAGTTCGGCCTGCAAGCGGCTAAGCGTTTCAACAGTGTAAGGCCGCTCTGGCGATTCCAATTCCACTGACGAAATAAACATTTTCGGACGATCAGCGGTTGCCAACGTCAACATCGCCCATCGGTGAAATTGGGACGAAATTTCCTGATGACGTTTGTGCGGCGGAACAAATGCAGGAACGAAGAGCAGGCGATCTATTGCAAATGCGTCCAGAATTGCTTCGGCCACTCGCAAATGGCCTTGATGGATTGGATCGAATGTGCCGCCGTATACTGCGATTCGCTGCTGCACTCACCCCTCACTGAACGCTGACCTTAGACTGGTCGTCAGAGAATTCTGTCACTTCTTGTTGAGGCTTAAGCTCGTCCAGCCGCCGTTCTATAGCACGTAGTAATTCTTTCAGCCCATTCCCTGATGCCGCCGAAATAGAGTGAAATTCCAGATTTTCCCGCAGGCAAAACTGCTTGAATTCTCTCAATCTCTCTTCGTCATCTAAAGCATCAAGTTTCGTCGCAACCACGATTTTTGGTTTAGCAGCCACATCTCGGCTATAAGCGTCAAGTTCGTGCGTGACAGTTTGATAATCCTTGATCGGATCTTTAGCCAACCCCGAAACGTCAATCAGATGCACCAGCAATTTTGTCCGCTCGACGTGGCGCAGAAAACGATCGCCGAGACCAGAACCGGTGTGAGCACCTTCGATCAGTCCAGGAATATCAGCAACAACAAACGTCTTGAAATCACCCAAATCAACTACGCCAAGATTCGGCTCAAGCGTCGTGAATGGGTAATCCGCGATCTTCGGTCGGGCGGCTGAAATTCTGGAAATCAATGTTGACTTACCGGCATTTGGCAATCCAACCAGGCCGACATCGGCAATAAGCTTCAATTCAAGAACCAACCAGCGTTCTCCGCCTAGTCTGCCTTCTTCATGGTAGCGAGGAGCACGGTTGGTGGAGGTCGCGAATTGCGCATTTCCACGCCCGCCACGGCCACCAGAAACGGCCAAGACCCGCTGTCCGGCTTCCGTGAAGTCGTGAATCAGTTCCCCAGTCAACTCATCTGTTATTAAAGTTCCAACCGGGACTTTTACAACAATATCTTTAGCGTCAGCGCCATGCCGCTTGCTGCCTTCACCATGCCGACCTCTATCAGCCACGTACTCAGGGTTATATCGGAAGTGAAGCAACGTGTTGAGGCCCGTGGTTGACTCAATAAAAACCGACCCACCTCGACCGCCGTCACCACCGGAAGGCCCTCCGCGCGGCACAAATTTTTCGCGGCGGAAAGCCATACAACCGTTGCCGCCGTCTCCGCCTCGCACGTGAATTCTCGCGCGATCAATAAACATCTTAATTGGTATCAGAGGCGAGGGGTCAGCTATTGTCAACAACCGGCCTCTGAACCTGCTCCTTACTCAGCCGGATAAACGCTGATGTACCGTCCCTTTCGGCCTTTGTCTTCAAATTTAACGATGCCAGTAATCGTGGCAAACAGCGTGTCGTCGCTGCCAATTCCGACGTTACTACCGGGCTTGAAAACGGTTCCACGTTGACGAACCAAAATCGAGCCTCCTGAAACCAATTGGCCGCCAAACCGTTTGACGCCCAAGCGTTGGGCATTTGAGTCGCGTCCGTTTCGCGAACTGCCTACACCTTTTTTATGTGCCATTTTTCAAAGCTCCTTCTCTGCGGTTAAGCCACAGATTCAATTTTAACTTCGGTAAATCCCTGACGATGCCCTTTTGTCTTCTTAAAGTGCTTGCGGCGCTTGAATTTGAAGACAATGATTTTTGGACCACGCCCATGCTTCACGACCGTGCCGGTCACACTTGCCCCGGAAAT
Source organism: uncultured Heliomicrobium sp. (assembly GCA_964383955.1). Classification (GTDB taxonomy): domain Bacteria; phylum Acidobacteriota; class Blastocatellia; order RBC074; family RBC074; genus RBC074. The sequence goes on from CAYLJQ010000865.1 coordinate 2,705, forward strand.
CGTCGGGTTGCCGATGCGAACGCCGTTATCATCGCCAGCAGTCAAAACCTCAAACTCGACCGCATCGCCAGCATTCTTATCTGCAATGGAAGGCACTCTTACGACTTCGCCTGGGCTAACACGAAACTGTTTTCCGCCCGAGCGGATGATTGCGTATGCCACTGTTGTTATTCCTCCGAATATTCGTCTGATGGAAAGTCGCGGATTATAGGAGTCGTTTGCAAAAAGTTCAACCGTCATAACTTTCGAGTCGGAAGTTATTGGCAAAAACCGGGAAAAAGAAATTTTTCGCCC
>CAYLJQ010000866.1:0-2996 GCA_964383955.1 uncultured Heliomicrobium sp.
GGTATTACTCCTTGTGAGAGCATCGGTAGATTCGATAGCAAAATTCGAAGTGACTTACCGAAGCGATTGAAAACGGTTGAACGAGGATAGGTCGCACATTGCGGGGCTGAGATGTTCCCGAAGCATTTCAGGATTGCCAGTTAACATTAAATTGGTTTGCCAAAGGGGCTGTGAAGTTGAATGCAGTCTTGGCTGGTGGGCAGGATGCTTTGACTGCGACAAAGTAAACGCGCTGTACTGCTGACTGTTCCAGCGCGTTCAGAGATTTAATGTTAAATGCAATTTGAATTGTTGGTTGAGTAGTAGCAGAAAATGGCAAATCAAATTTTGTATTTTCGCATCAACACAAAGCCATAAATTTCCGCCACGATGGCCAGCGCGCCGCGAACCAGCATCAATGGTCCAAGGCTTAAATACTGCAACATCACGCCGGCAAGCACCGGAAACGCCAGGTCGGATGCGTCAACGCCGCCTTCCAGAATTCCCATCGTCCGGCTGCGAGCAGAAAGATTGAAACTGGAAACTTTTGCAGCAATCGCTCCCCAGGTGGGTTTGAACGCAGCTTTGCCGACTTCGTCAATTGCGCGGGCAAAACCCATCATTACGCCCAGCAAAGCCGTTCCCGCAAACCATGGCACCATCCAAAATAATGCCGAAGTCGCCAGATTGGCCACCGAACGCAGCGCAATAACTTTGCCTGCCCCAATGCGATCGGCCAGCCAGCCGAAGAAAGGGCCGAATAACAGCGGCACTGCGGTTTCCGAAACGATCTTGATCCAGCCCAATGCGGCGGGCGTGACTTCCAGCCTAACGGCCAGAATCGTGAAGAACTCTCCCGTCACCATATAAGCCGGAGCCGTCAGCGCCGTTCCCAGCAGCGCAAAGGCCCAAACGTTTGGCTGTTCGCTGGGCGCATCCGGCACACCGGTTTTGCCATCAGCTTTCTCTTTCTTGTCCTTCTTTTCTTTTTTCTTTTCCTTGATGAACAGCGCAACCAGTAGCAAGGACGCCAGCGACAGAACTGTCGAAACGATGAAAATTGTCACCAGCGCTTTTTTCAATGGAGCGGGGTCTATGACTTTCGGCAGGTCTTCTATCGGAACCTGGCTGAGCGTCATTGGACGCTGTTCAATGCGAAGGACTTTGTGCGCTGCCGGATCGGCTTCATTGCCGGGAAGGGGAGCGCCAACGTTGATCGTGGAAGCGTCTTTGACGATTTCTTCGGCATTGCTGCCGGAGCGAGTGACTTTATCCAGCACGGCGACATTGGCCGTCACCGTTGTAAAGCCTGCATAAATTGTCAGCAGAAAAACCAGAACGAAGGCGGCCAACGCTTCGCCGATTCCTCCCGATGTTGATTTCGTTGTCGTGTACCAGGAATACGCCTGCGCGATGTGATTTTCGTCTGTGTTATCGGCAATCATCGCCGAAGCCGATGGCCCTTTAGCGGAATCGGCAATGCCGCGAATCATGCTGATGACAAACAGCATCGGCAGCGTCGCCACGGCGTACAAAACGCTGACCAAGGTGCGAATGGTCAAAGAAACCATGAAGACTTTTTTCTTTCCGTATTTGTCTGCCAGCGTTCCGAACATTGGCCGCAACAGCAGCGGCACGATGTTTTGAACCAGCACCAACCCCATCACCGAAGTGATTTTCATGCCGAACACTAGCAGCGCATACAGCGGCACGGCGGTTTTGATCATGCCGCTGGACAGACGCGACAAAAAGGCTTCGATCATCAACGCGATAACGACCGGATTAAAAGCGCTGCGCCCCAGCGCTTTTTCGCGCGGCAATACAGATGGCAGAGAAACGTCTCCGGCAGATGAAGGCGTGCGTTTGGCAACGATCAACGGAGAAGCAGGCAGCAAACCTGTCAGCCGTGAAACCAGCCCACGGCGAATGCCCGAAACTGCTTCGAGTTCTTCTGCCAGCAAAAGCGCAGAAGATTGACGGTCAGCTGGGTCTTTGGCCAATGCTCGACTGACGACTTCGGCGACGCCTTCATCCAGATCGCTGCGACCGAACTCCGCTAAGTCTGGAACTGGCGCGCTCAAGTGGCTGGTAATGAATTGTTCGGTGTATGGAGGCGAACCGGTCAGCAACTCAAACAAAATCGCGCCCAGCGCATAAACGTCTGACCGCGCATCCAGCGGACGGTTCATCCATTGTTCAGGCGATGTGTATTGCGGCGAGCCAAGAACTCCCAAAGGACCGGTCAGCGATTGATTTTCACCGGTTTGCAAAGATGAGTCGTCAATTTTGGCCAAGCCGTAGCCGCCGACTTTGATGATTTCTGCGCCTGATCGGTCATGTTCGACGTAAATGGTTTCCGGTTTTAACCCACGCAAAACAATGCCGTGCAGATGCGCCGCGTGAACGGCTCCGCAAATCTGATTCATCACCCCTACGACATGCGGCAGACTCAAGCCACGTTCCCGGGTAATCAAATCGCGCAGCGTCTGGCCGGAAAGTAATTCTTCGACGATGTAGGCCGCGCCTTCGGGCGAATGGCCAAAATCGAAAACCTGAACCGAATTCGGGTGTTTGATGTGCGCGGCGACCTGTGCCTGACGGCGGAACCGTTCAACGGCGACTTGGTCGCCCACCAGTTCCGGGCGCAGCACACGTACGGCGACTTGATCGCCCAGCATTGTTCGTTGCGCTCTGTAAACCGTGCCGGTTTCGTCCTGCGCCAATTGCTCCGTCAGTTCATAACGGCCATCCAGCAAAATCGGCTGAGCCAGCCGCTGCACCTTTTCGATCAAACCCAGATCAGATTTCTCGCTGGCAAGTTCCAACTGCCCTGTCTGGCGAACTCGCAGCCTTCCTGAATCAATTTTGCTCGAATCTGTTTGGGCTGCCGGGGGCGATTTGGATTCAGGAGCCTTTGTTTGTAATGCCGAAACTTCCGGCGGCGGCGGCAAAGGCGGTGATGTTTTCAGGTTGCTTTTGGGAGCAATCGGCGGCGGCAAAGGCGGCGTTGGAATAAC
>CAYLJQ010000867.1:0-2993 GCA_964383955.1 uncultured Heliomicrobium sp.
ATGCAAGTTGGTTTTATTGGGCTGGGCATTATGGGTGCTCCGCAAGCGCGCAATCTGCTGCGCGCCGGATTCGAACTGGCTGTCGCCACACGCACGCCAGGCAAAGCCGAAAAGTTCGCCGCAGATAATTCATCGCTTGGGAAAGTTACTGCTGTAAAAACTGCCGCTGAAGTCGCGGCGGCTAGCGAAATCATCATTACGATGGTTACGGATTCGCCAGACGTCGTCGCGGTCTGTCGAGGCGAGCAAGGCATTTTCGCCACGGCCAAACCCGGCTCAATCATCATTGATATGAGCACCATCTCTCCGGAAGTGACGCGCGAGTTGGCGGAAGAAGCCAAAGCGAAAGGCTGTTTGTGGTTAGATGCGCCGGTTTCGGGCGGCGAAAAAGGAGCCATTGAAGGCACGCTGACAATCATGGTCGGCGGCGAAACCGAAGCCCTGGAACGCGCGCGGCCTGTGCTGGAAGCGATGGGCAAACGCATTACGCATTTTGGACCTGCCGGCAATGGACAATCCGCCAAGCTTTGCAACCAGATTATGACGGCAGTGAACATGCTCTCCGTCTGCGAAGCGCTGACTTTCGGTGCCAAAGCCGGACTCGATCTGGCAACGCTTCATCAAGCGCTGACCGGTGGCGCGGCCAATTCTTGGTCGTTGGAAGTGCTCGGCAAAAAGATGATCGAACGCGATTTCAAACCGGCGTTTATGGTAAAGCTGCAACAGAAGGATTTGCGCTTGGTGCTGAGCGCGGCCAATTCCAATCACACGCCGTTGCCTGCGGCTGCGCTGGCGCATCAAATGTTTGCCGCTGTCGAAGCTGAAGGCAGAGGCGATGATGGGACGCAAAGCCTGTTCAGGATTTTTGAGCAGCTTGCGGGATTGAAGTAAGCCTGTACAGTCCAGCCACCTGGTCGCTACCGCTGCCGGTTCCGCACCGTGTAGATGATTCCGCCGACTGCCACGAAAGCTAAAGTGCCGCCGATGACTTTCAGAAAGAACAGCCAACGGCTGGCACTGGTAGCAGGTGGAATCATCGCCACGATCATTGCAAACAAAGTCACTCCCAACCCGCTGAAGCCGATGATCCACCCGCCTACCGTTCCGCCCGGAGCCAGCGTCAATTCGCCTGTTACGCCGCTGCGTCGGCGATGAATCAGAAAGCTGACGAACAGGTAAACAAACGGAATGAAATACACCAATAACTGCGTGTCCAGCAGAATCAGATACACTTCTTCAACTTTGGTTCCTTGTCCCAGAACGGAAACCAGCAGAAACGCAGTCGCCAGTCCTGCTTGCACCAGAATCGCAGCGTAAGGCGTTCGCCATCGCGGATGAACTCTGCCAAACCAGGCTGGGAAGTACCGATCCAGACCAATCACAAATGCGATACGCGCAGGCGCAATCAACCACGCACCAACACCGCCAAGAATTCCAATCACATATAGCGCCGCGCAAACTGGCGCAATCCACCATAAGCTTGCGGAAAGCCGCGCCGCTCCGTTCGCGATAGCTTGCAGAAATCCTGAAACCACGTTGATTTGCTCTATCGGAACCAGCCACAACACAGCACCTGTTCCCAGCAAATACGCCAACGCAATCAGCGGAGCCGAAATCAGCACGGCACGCGGTAAATTCCGTCGAGGGTTTTCAATTTCGTCTCCCATCGCTGCCACAAGTTCGACTCCCGCAAAGGCAAAAGCCACTGAAGCCAGCAGATTCAGCGACCCCAAATCGCTGAAATCCGGCGTCAGCGTTTGGCGAGTCAGCGGATTGGCCGAAGCGCCACTCACCACACCATAAATACCAAACAGGATGACAACAATCCCCAAAACGTATGTGCTAAGCGCGCCGATATTTTGCAGCCATTTGCCCGTACCCACGCCAATGATGTTGACTGCAACAGCCAGCCACAACGAAAGCAACGTCAGAGACAATACGTACGGCCAGCTGTTGCTGAGTCCGCTGTCGCCTTTTCCGAAAACATAAGTCCCAATGACCGACGCCGACAGTAACAGGCTTGGGTAGTACGGCGCGTTGCTGATCCAGTAACACCAGCCGCACAAAAACCCATGCCCTTCGCCCAAAGCGCGCGTCGTCCAATCATAAATGCCGCCTTCATTGGGAAAACGTGAAGACAGTTCGACCACCGCCAGCCCCTGAGGACTAAAAAACAAAAGCGCAGCCAGAATCCATAAAACCAATGAGCCGGTGCCGAATTTGGCAGAAGTCGCCAAGTGGCGAATTCCCAGAACGGCAGCCAGGTTGAACAAAACCAAATCGCGTAACTTCAGTGCTCGGACAAGCTGCAGCGGGGGTGAGTGATTTTCCAGTTTCATTGAATCTTTTCTTCAGTGGAATTTTCAGAAGTCGAATGGCGCGCATTGTCCGCCAAAGGCGGTCAAATTGACAGAAAGGCGAATGGCTTTCCATGTTGCTGTCGTCTATTCTTTCAAGCGTCTATCCCAACTCATTTTTGGAGCAACCCCATGAAAACAATGAAACTGAATCGTTTCATGCCCTTGCTTGTCCTTTTGTGTCTGCTGCCATTTGGCTGGCCCAAAAGTTCCGCAGGCATTCAGAACGAGATCAAAGCCAACTTCGTTAAATCCGAGCATCAAATTCCGATGCGTGATGGCAAACGGCTTTTCACAGTCGTGTACGCGCCGAAAAATACTTCGCAAACATACCCAATACTCATGCAGCGCACGCCTTATGGTTCCGGACCTTATGGCACTGAAGCCTACAAAAACGGGCTTGGCCCATCGGCGCTGTTTGTTCCGGAAGGCTACATCTTCGTTTACCAGGATGTGCGCGGCACGTTTATGTCTGAAGGCGAGTTTGAAGATGTTCGCCCCTTCAATCCAAACAAAAAATCGAATGCGGACATTGACGAAGCCAGCGACACTTTCGACACGATTGACTGGCTGGTTAAAAACATTCCCAACAACAATGGCCGCGTAGGCATTTACGGAATTTCCTATCCGGGGTTT
>CAYLJQ010000868.1:0-2988 GCA_964383955.1 uncultured Heliomicrobium sp.
GGGTTCGCGTATGGTGGCTTTCCAAAAGGCGTGGTCGCTGGCTATTATCGCGTGCAGTCAATGTACGAACTCCACACAACAAGCGAGAGAATTTATGCGGAAATTGCTTCTGTTGGCGACGATTTTGTTGTTTGCGTTCCAGTCTATTTCTAGTAGCAGAGCGCAGCAATCCGAATTTGATGTGCTGATTCGAAATGGTTTGGTTTACGACGGATCCGGCAGTCAAGCGCGTCGCGCAGATGTGGGCATCAAAGGCGACAAGATCGTCGCCGTCGGAGATTTGAAATCTGCAAAAGCCATAACCGTTATTGACGCCAATGGTCTGGCGGTTGCCCCGGGTTTTATCAATATGCTTTCGTGGGCAGTGGAAGATTTGATCGTTGATGGCCGCTCTCTGGGTGACATCAAACAAGGTGTGACGACGGAAATTTTTGGCGAAGGCAGTTCCATGGGACCGTTGAACGATGAAATGAAGCGCCGCGCCAAAACCGAACAAGGGGATCTGAAGTTCGACATTGAATGGACGACCTTGGCTGAATACCTGCAATTTTTGGAACGGCGAGGCGTCGCTTGCAACGTGGCTTCATACATTGGCGCAACGACCATTCGTGAGCACGTAATTGGCTTGGAAGATAAAAAAGCCACACCGGAACAAATGCAAAGAATGCGCGAACTTGTGCGCAAGGAAATGCAAGCCGGAGCTTTGGGCATAGGTTCATCATTGATTTACGCTCCGGCGTTTTATGCTCCGACGGAAGAATTGATTGAATTGTGTAAAGTCGCTGCGCAGTACAAGGGCAAATACATTTCCCACATGCGCAGCGAAGGCAATGGCCTGATCGAAGGCGTTGAAGAATTAATCCGAATTGCCCGCGAAGCAAAAATTCCTGCGGAGATTTACCACTTGAAAGCCGCAGGCAAAGCGAACTGGCCGAAGATGGATCAGGCCATTGCGCTTATCGAAAAAGCTCGGCGCGAAGGTTTGAAGATCACTGCCGATATGTACACTTACCCGGCAGGTTCGACCGGCTTAGACGCGGCAATGCCACCGTGGGTTTTAGATGGTGGATATGAAGCCGCCTTCAAGCGGCTGAAAGACCCCGCGACGCGAAAAAAGATTGCCCAGGAAATCACCACGCCTTCGGATAAATGGGAAAATCTATTCCTGTCGGCTGGCTCTGCCGATCGAGTTCTGCTGGTTGGCTTCAAAAACGCGAACTTGAAAAAATACACCGGCAAAACCTTGGCTGAAGTCGCCAGGCTTCGTGGCGAAGAAGTCACCGACACCATTATGAATTTGGTTGTGGAAGATCAATCCCGCGTCGTCACGGTATATTTCATGATGTCCGAAGAAAATATTCAAAAACAGATCAAACTACCGTGGGTGTCCTTCGGTTCGGATGCCGGTTCGATGGCGACGGAAGGAGTGTTTTTGAAATCCTCCACGCATCCGCGCGCGTACGGCAACTTCGCGAGGTTGCTGGGCAAATATGTCCGCGATGAAAAGGTCATTCCGCTGGAAGAAGCCGTGCGACGGCTGACCAGCTTGCCTGCAACGAATCTGGAATTGAAAGAACGCGGCTTGCTGAAAGCGGGATATTTTGCCGATGTGGTTATCTTTGACCCGAAAACGATTGCTGACCGCGCGACGTTTGAACAGCCGCATCAATACGCCGTCGGAATGCAGCACGTTTTTGTGAACGGCAAACAAGTTTTGAAGGACGGAAATCACACAGGTGTAAAACCTGGACGCACGCTGTGGGGGCCTGGAAAGGTAAAGTAAGGTCGGCTCCTGGTTAGAGAAACATGCTGTTCTGAAGAGGTTTAATTATGCTGATCGCCAAAATCGTCAAATCAAATTCTCATGTTGATTACGCCGCGCGAATCCTGGATTCGATGGAAACCAGCGAAGCACCGAAAACTGAAGAATACGGATTTGCGCAATTCGTTAAAATTGCTGTAGGCGATGGCGAAGTGGTTGGCGTCATATACAACTCACAGCTTATCAATCCCGAATATGGCAATTACGGCCCGCGCCTTTCGACGCCACCGGATTTGAATTCCGTTTTTAGCCCGGATTATTTGAACGAACAGGGAGTCATTGTCGGAGTTTTGTTGCTTGGCTGGAAAGATGGACAGAATCGTCGTCACGGAATACCACCTGCCGTGTTGCCGATAAACTCTCAGGTTGAAACGATGACTGCGGATGAAGTACGCGAATTTCACCAGGATAAAAACGGAACGGTTCAACTGGGCTATTACGCGCATGTCACAACACATGCTGGAGATTTCGCCTTTCAGCTTTTGGCCGCCGTCGCCGATCAACTGGAAAGTTTGCTGGATGAACGTGAGCGTGCCCGCCTGAATGTGTTTCGACGAACGTTGAGCTGGCAGCAAACGGTCGGCAGTATTCGTTGAGCGCGGATTCATTCATCGTGCGCCTGGCTGGCCAAGCTGAGTCCATTTGCCGTTTTGTTTGAACGCGAATTGTGGCTGTGTCAGTTGGAACTGTTGCTTGAATTCCGGATTGCGCTTCAAAAAGAAATCTCGCGTGCGGTTGTCGGCGGTGGTGATTCGCCATCGGCCTTCTTCTTTCAACAGGTATTGCTGCACTGAAACCCGGCCTTCCTTTATTTCTTCACCGTTCATATTCACTGCTCGCTTCAGGTTGCCGTAAATTGTCGTGTCAACGACAGCGTAATCACCGCGTTGCTGGACGCGGCCAATTTCCATCCGCTGGATGGTCAAAAACTGATCCAGCCGTTTCAGGCTTTCGGCCAGTTGTTCGCGTGTCGTTTGTTTCTGAAGCTGGGTCGGCAGAAAATTATGAAGCTCAGCGTATTTTTGAGCTTTGAGCAAAGAGAAAAAGTTTTGCACCGTGCCACGAGCATCGCCAGCTTTGTTTTGAGCATGAGCGATCAAAGAAATGGAAGCGATTGCCACCACACAGCAAATAAGTTTCCGTTTTGACATTGATACCTCCGAAAA
>CAYLJQ010000869.1:0-2985 GCA_964383955.1 uncultured Heliomicrobium sp.
TGCTGAGTTGGGTTGCCGCGCCCGCTTCCTTGCTGGCGCAGCAACCGGACGTTTGCTCAATGGAATGTTGCATCGCCGAAGGCCATTGTTGCTGCGCTGCTCCCAAACTATGGGTTGAAGGCCAGGATCACGGCGGCATACGCGAAATCGGGACAACGGAAATTGAATCTTCCTGCCCGTGCCCGGTTACGCCTCCTTCCGGCGTCAAAAAGCTTTCTCGCCAGACAGCGCGAACAGTTTCGCACGATCTGACTGGCGATGGCACAAACCAACCGGTTCTCCACGATCATCCTAGCGTCTACGATTCGCTGCGATTTACTCCGAAATCTCCGCGCGCTCCTCCTTCTTTTTCCTGAGCCAGAGTGATTCTGCCAAGTCAGCTTTTCTAAATTCAACGCTTTGAGCTGTGACATAAAGGCCGTTTGAGCCTGTTGCGTTGCCATGCGTTTTGTCGCAATAAGCTGGCAAATCGTCACGCGCAAATCTTTTGCGCGCAGACAGCACTGTCCCCAGGAGAAGAAAATTATGTTACCGATTCGCAAACAATTCGTTTGGCGAACAGTTTTGTTCATGGCTTTATTTGTGTTGGCCGGGATGTTTCGGCCAGCGTTTGCTCAACAATCCATTTCCACCGCAACGCTTAGCGGGCGTGCCGCAGACCGTACGGGCGCGGTCATTCAGGATGCGCAGGTCACCGCGCTTCAGGTGGAAACCAATGCTCTTAGTCGTACCAGAACAGATTCGGAAGGGCGATTCCGCTTTGCCAATCTTCGTCTGGGAAAATACGAAATCACCGTCAGCCAGACAGGGTTTGCGGACTCAAAGACTACGCTGACACTGACCGTTGGCTCTGCGTTTGATGTTCTGGTGTCAATGGATGTCGCAAAGACAAGCAGCACCGTCGAAGTTTCCGGTGAAGCGGGATTGCTCGAAACCTCGCGGACGCAAATCGCGGGCACGGTTCAGCGGGCAGAGATAGAGAATTTGCCTTTGAATGGCCGTAATTTCCTCGATCTTGCGCTGGTGATACCGGGTGTTTCTCCGACCAATACCGCTTCAACGCAGTTGTTTGCGGAAACCTCCGCTGTGCCCGGGCAGGGAATTTCCATTAGCAGTCAGCGCAACCTTTCCAACAGCTTCATTGTTGACGGGCTTTCCAATAATGACGATGCCGCGGGGTTGACGGCGGCGGCCTTTGGGATTGACGTTGTGAACGAGTTTCAGGTTGTCACTTCCGGCGGACAGGCGGAGTTCGGGCGCGCGCTGGGAGGTTATATCAATGTGGTGACGAAAAGCGGCACCAATTCCCTGCATGGCAATCTTTATGGATACCTGAAAAATAAGAACCTGAACGCCGCCAACCCGATTTTGCGCGACACCCTGCCGATGACGCAGGCACAGTATGGAGCCAGTTTGTCGGGGCCGCTGAAGAAAGACCGTACATTCTATTTTGCCAACTTCGAGCGAAGAGAGTTAAACCAAACGGGTCTGACCACGATTTCGGCTGCCAATGTCGCCGCCATCAATACCCGTCTGCGGGCAATCAACTACCCCGGACAGTTAATTTCAACCGGCATTTATCCCAATCCGGTGCATACCCAGAATTATTTTGGCAAGGTTGACCATCAACTAACGACCAATGACCAGCTTGCCGTTCGCTATAGTTTCTATGGCCTGGATAGCCGGAATTCCAGAGGCGCTGGCGGGCTGAGCGCGCCGACTGCATCGGCGAATCTATTCAATAACGATCATAGTATCGCTGTTTCCAACGTCGTCACGTTTAGCCGGAAGTTCGTCAATGAGACCAGAGGCCAGTTCACCAGCAGTAATTTGGAAGCCCCGCCTTCCGATCCCACCGGGCCTGCGGTTTCTATTTCCGGTGTGGCAAATTTCGGAACCGCGTCCGGCTCGCCGACGGGCCGAAAGAATCGGCTCTATGAAATCGTAGACAATGTCTCGGTTGTTCAGGGCGCGCATGCCATCAGATTTGGCGCGAGTTTTCTTTACAACAACGACACCATTACCTACCCACGTTCTTTTCGGGGGAGTTACTCGTTCTCTTCACTCGCCAATTTTCTGAGCGGAACCTATAACAACGCCGGCTTTACGCAGACCTTTGCCAACAGCGTGGTGAGTCAGGGGAATCCGAATTTTGGAATGTTTATTCAAGATGAATGGCGTCTATCGAGAAACCTGACCATCAATGCGGGGCTGCGATACGACCTGCAATATTTGAAGACCATCAACACGGACACCAACAACATCTCTCCGCGCCTGGGAATTGCCTGGACGCCCTTTGGCCGTCGAAACACCGTGGTCCGGGCCGGGTACGGGCTGTATTACGACCGGATTCCTTTGCGCGCGTTGGCTAATGCACTACTTTCCGCCGGAAACACAACGAATGTCAGCGCGCTCAGTCAGGTCAGCATCAGCCTGTCTCCCACGCAGGCAGGTGCGCCGGTTTTCCCGAATATTCTGAGCACGTTGACGATTCCCGCCGGAGTCCTGTTCAACTTCACGACCATGAATCCGAAGATGGAAAACGCCTATTCGATACAGGCCAACCTGGAGATTGAGCAGCAGATCGGCAAAAAGTCAGCTATCTCAATCGGCTACCAGCACCTGCGCGGGCTTCATTTGATTGTTTCGATCAACCAGAACGTGCCGACTTGCGCCCCATCGGGAGCGAACAATGGTTGCCGTCCCAATCCGAATTACGCGAATAACAGCCAGTATTCGCCCAGAGCGGATTCGCGCTATGACGGGCTTCATCTTTCCTTTGTGCAAAGACCGTCAACGTGGAGCGATTTCAGGCTGTCTTACACTTATTCAACGGCGCTGAATAACGTGGGCGAGTTCTTCTTTAGCTCTCCGCTGAATCCTTACAACATCTGGCAGGACTATGCTCGCTCCGACGACGATCAACGGCATCGGTTCGTGCTTGATGGCTCGCTGCATACCAGACTGGAAAAGGGGAATACGCTG
>CAYLJQ010000870.1:0-2978 GCA_964383955.1 uncultured Heliomicrobium sp.
GCGTGCTTTGAATAAGTATCAGGAAGTTTTTAGTTTAACCCGGCATGGAATGTTTGCATTCCAGATGATTTCGCATAAAGCTTTACGGTATGTAGTGCCATTCTTCCTAATTGGTGCATTGGTCGCAAATTGGCTGCTGATTACTGAATCGCCAATCTATTATTATACCTTGCTGGGCCAAACGACATTTTATTTTTCTGCATTTGTCGGATGGGCAGCGGAACGGTTGAAAGTTAAGATTGGGCCTCTAGCTATTCCTTATTATTTTATGCTGGTTAACGTTGCTTCAATTGCCGGAATTCTCCGATTCATAAACGGAGGTACTCAGGTCGTATGGGAACCGCTACGTGGCGCAAAAACCAGTGCGAAAAAGAATGCAGAAACTTTGCCTAAACCTCAGTTAGTAGGCAAGGGAACATAGAGTTTGCTTATTGAGAGCAACAGTATTCGCAAGTGCGTCGCGTGTCGAAATGGGGGTGACGTGCTTTGCGAGGGGTGAGGTGGTTTATCTGGGGCTGGGGGAGATCCTGGAGCATCGCCTCACCAGGTTTATAAATTACGGTGCCATTTGCAGATTTTGTACTTTTCGAATGATCCCCACAGATCATTAGGGTAACTGTCGAGATAACAAGACAAGCAAGGCCTTTCTGTAAATCTGCCTAACGCTTATCTTGTCCTGTCCCCGCAAGATATTGAACGGTATCGTAAAAAAGTAATATTCAGCCTAACCCGCAATTAAGCTGAAGCCCCTCAAGTTAAATAATCTGCGTAATGTGGATCGTTTTTTTTGACGGGTAGAATGATTGGTTATAACCACAGCTGTGGCAAAACCCGGATCATAGTGTTTCACGCTCTGTGACAAGCGAAGTAAGGCTAAAATAAAAGAACGGTGAATGTACGAAAATCATGGTTGGGTCTCTTAAACATCTGAAGAAATTGCGCGGCAAAAGCTTGCGGGAGATTCGTGTTCGCGGGGCGCAGGAGTTATCGCGTTTGCACGAGCAATTGACGGTTTGGGCTGAAATGAGTGACGTTGACTGGCTTCGAACGATTCGTCTTTCAGGCAGAGCGGTTTCAAGTGAAAAAACTGCGACCTTGATGCTTGATCGGATAAAGAATTCCGGAGTGCAGACATTCTTTCCTTCATTGTCGCAACGAACAGAAATTGTCTCCTTGATGGCGCACCGTTTTGCGGGACAACGCAATGCCATTATTTCCCGAGCCAACAGAATTGCACAGGGCAGTTTTGACCTGCTTGGCTACAGCAATTTGAAATTTGGCAATCCGGTGGATTGGCATTTTGAACCGATTACGGGGAAGCGAACATCGCTGGCTCATTGGGGGAAAGTTGATTTTTTGAACCCTGATGTTGCTGGTGACAAGAAAATTACGTGGGAATTGAACAGGCATCAGTTTTTCGTCACGTTGGGCCAAGCCTATTGGATGACGGGCGATGAGCGATATGCGGATTCATTTGTGGCTTTGGCATCGTCCTGGATGGACGCCAACCCGCCCGGTCGTGGAATTAACTGGGCTAGCAGTTTAGAGGTCGCGTTTCGATCAATTTCGTGGCTTTGGGCCCTGCATTTGTTTGCAAGCTCACCGCGCTTGACACCGGAATTTACGCTGCGACTGTTGAAGTTCCTGACTATGTTTGGCCGCCATATAGAAAAGTACCTGTCCTTTTACTTCAGCCCAAACACACATCTAACTGGTGAAGCGCTAAGCTTGTTTTATCTTGGGGTTGCACTGCCAGAGTTTATGGATGCGGAAAGCTGGCGCGCAACGGGTCTGAAAATTTTGCAGGATCAGTTGTACACGCAGATTCGGGGAGATGGTGTGTATTTCGAGCAAGCGAGTTACTACCATCGTTACACCGCCGACTTTTACACGCATCTTTTGGTGTTAGGAAGAACTGCCCGGGTTCCATTGTTGCCGGAACTGGAGCAGTTTCTGGCAAAGATGCTGGATCATTTAATGTGGATCACCAGGCCTGACAGCACGTCTTCTTTGGTCGGCGATGATGATGGAGGGCGCTTGGTAATGTTAGGTGTTCGCCGCGCTAATGATTTCCGCGACACTTTAGCTACAGGCGCTGCGATTGCCGGACGTAGCGATTGGAAATTTGTAGCTGCCGAAGCTGCGGTCGAAACTTTGTGGTTGTTGGGACCCACAGGTTTGGCGCAATTCGATGAAATCAATGCAGAGCTGCCTCGTCGGTCGAACCAGGCATTTACCGAAAGCGGTTATTTTGTGCATCGGGATGGATGGCTGCCTGAGTCGGCTTATTTGCTGATTGATTGCGGTCCCCATGGAAGTTTGGGGTGTGGTCACGCGCATGCGGACGCGTTGTCTTTGGAATTTGCAGCGGATGGAGTTCAATGGCTAACCGATAGTGGAACGCTAACTTACACGGGCAAGGCTGAATGGCGGAATTATTTTCGTTCGACGGCGGCCCACAACACAGCGGAAGTGGATGGGCAATCACAATCTGTTTTTTCAGGGCCTTTTTCCTGGAGCCATATCGCTGACAGTTATCCAGGCGAACAAATAGGTACGGAGAATTTTGGGTATTTCTCCGGATCGCACGATGGGTATCAGCGCTTGGCTGATCCAGTGCGCCACACAAGAGAAGTGCTGTTTATGAAAGCAAGTGTGGAATCGTCCATGCCGTCATATCTTATTGTCCTGGATAAGTTTGATGCCTTGGAACACCACCGCTATTCAATGAATTACCACTTTTCGCCAGTTTGCAAAGCGACTGTTAAGGGGGCGGCTCTTCAATCCAGCCATCACCAAAAAACGCAGTCGCAAATTCAGAAAGAGCAGACTCCGCAAAGCAAAGACTGGCAAATAGAAGTTTCCGGGCCGAATGGCGCAGGATTGATTTTGTCAGCCTTTGGCACCACCGCCCCGATTGCAGAAGTTAAGCAAAGCTGGGTTTCCCAGTGTTATGGCCAACGCCAAATGGCGCCAAC
>CAYLJQ010000871.1:0-2968 GCA_964383955.1 uncultured Heliomicrobium sp.
GCGTCCATATCGGTTCGGACGGCGACGACTCCCCCTGGCAACTTCCCTTTCAACAAAGCAACGATGCCGTTTTTCCCTACGCCGGTTTTGACTTCGTCCAAGCCAAGAGCGCGAAGTTTTTCGGCGATGACTTTTGCGGTTCGCTCTTCGCGGTTTGAGAGTTCAGGGTTCATGTGGAAATCTCGGCGCTGTTCGACCAATTTCGAACGCAGGCTTTCAGCAGCGCGAGCAATTTCCTGCTCCCGGCTGTCAGCGGCGCTCACACTTGCTCTGAATGCAGCCGCACATCCAATCGCCACAAACACGACGACCGGCAAAACCATAACCAGCTTCAGCTTCATAAAAATGCCTCCGATGTTGTTGAGTATCCGGTAGAAGTCCCGGAAATTCACGGTACTCGAAGTCCCCAAGACTGGTCAAAGCACTATTGCGAATCTCCTAAAACCTGCCAGGCCCCGGTTGGACAAACTCAATTGTCAAAGCAACAATACCTGCCTTCATCAAACCGAATGTAACTTGATTGCAACATTGAGGTCGTTAATGCCCGAATTCAAAGAGATCATTTACGAAATCAGGAATGGTGCGGCGTTCATTACACTGAATCGCCCGGACAAGCGAAATGCGTTAAATGATCAATTAATTGCTGATCTGCGCCAGGCAATCGCAGAAGCCGAAAACGATCAACAAATTCGCGTGATTGTGGTGCGCGGCGCAGGCAAAGATTTTTGTGCCGGAGCCGACTTGTCGCAACTGGAAAAGTCTGCGCAAGCTTCAATCATCGAAAACATTGAAGGCGCAACCGAAATGGCCGTTTTGTTTATCGCCATGAGGAAGCTGAAAAAGCCGATCATTGCCGCAGTGCATGGCCGAGCATTGGCGGGTGGAGCCGGGTTGGCTTCGGCTTGCGATATGGTGATCGCGGCGCGGTCGGCGCAGTTTTGTTACACCGAAACCAAAATCGGCTTTGTGCCTGCCATGGTGATGTCCATCGCCCGGCGCAACCTGGGCGAAAAGCGCGCGTTTGAAATTCTGGCAACGGCCAAACTGTTTTCGGCAGATGAAGCCGCCGCAATCGGCTTTATCAACCGAGTCGCCGATGACGCTGACTTTGACGCCGAGGTTGAAAAGTTCGCCGCTGAAGTTGCCGCGCTAAGTCCTTCGGCGTTGATGCTAACCAAATATCTGCTTTACCAAATTGATACCATGAGCTTTGAGCAGGCTGTCCGCGCGGGAGTTGACGTGAACGTCATTGCCCGGATGACGCCGGATTGCCAAGCCGCTGTGCGAAAGTTTTTGAGCAAATCCTAAAATGAGTTTTTCACCGACCGAAACTGCAAAATCCGAAACGTATACTTTCAAAACCAAAATCGTGCTTGTGGGCGTAGCGATGGCTCTGCTGGCCGCTTCGCTGGAAGGCACAGTCGTCGGAACTGCCATGCCGACCGTTATCGCCAGCCTGGGCGGAATCGAAATTTATAGCTGGGTGTTCGCCGCGTACATTCTGGCGTCAACGGTGATGACGCCGATTTGGGGCAAAATGGCTGACCTGATTGGCCGGCGTCCAGCCATGTTCGGCGGCCTGGCGCTATTTATGATCGGCTCGGTTCTGTCCGGGGCGGCGCAATCCATGCCGCAACTGATCGCCTTTCGCATCATTCAGGGCTTGGGAGCGGCAGCGTTGTTTCCAATCGGGATGACGATTGTTTCCGACCTGCTGACGATGGAACAGCGCATGAAGATGATTCCCTTGTTCAGCAGCATGTGGGGAATTGCCAGTTTGATCGGGCCGACCATCGGCGGCTATTTGACCGAATACACACGCTGGTCGTGGAGGTCGTGTTTTTACGTTGTTCTGCCTTTTGGTGTGTTGTCGTTGGCAATGATCCGATGGGCGTACAGCGAAAAATACGAACGGCGTCAAAACATCTCCTTTGATTATGCAGGCACGGCGACATTGACGGTGGCGTTGACCTTGTTGCTGGTCATTGTCGAACGCGGCGCGGAATTTTCGTGGGCCTTAACGGCTGGCTTTTCTGTTGTCGTCGCACTTTCCACATTCGCCTTTATCCGCATAGAGCAAAAGCATCAAGAGCCGCTGTTGCCGCTGGAACTGTTCCGCCAACGGTTTGTACTGATCACCATTCTGCACGGAGCGTTCGTGATGATGGCGCTGATCGGCACAATGTCCTTTCTGCCATTGTTCGTGCAGGCGGTCATCGGAACCAACGCAGCGGAGGCGGGAAAAATCCTGACACCGTTTATCTTGCCGTGGGTGATTACGGCGGCAGTCGGGGGCAGGTTGGTTTTGCGATTCGGCTATCGGCTGCCGGTGATGGCTGGAATGGTGATGCTGCTGATCGGCGCGATTTTGCTGGCGATGGTTTCGGTGGAAACGACTCGGACAGGGTTGTCGCTGGCTGTGATCTTTATGGGAAGCGGCGGCGGATTAACCGTAGCGACATTGATGATTGGCGCGCAACACAGTGTCCCGCGCACACAAATCGGCGTCGCGACAGCAGCGGTTCAATTTGCACGCAACATCGGAGCCGCTTTTGGCGCTGGCGTGATGGGCGCGCTGATGAATTGGAGCTTGAAACATTCATTGGCCTCGGCAACGGGCGAACTCGCGCATTTTTCCGAAAGCCATCAGATTGCTTCTATCATTCGCCCGGAAACTCGCGCTTCCCTTTCGGCAAGCGCTGCGGAGTTTTTAAGAAATGCGCTGGCGAACTCGCTCCGCCTGGCGTTTATCTTTGTGTTGGTGGCTGTCATTGCCGCAACCATCATTGGTTTGCTGATTCCACGCGGCGGAGCGCACGATCTGGCGCACCAGGAACATCAAGATGAAGCTGTAAAGGAACAAACCTCAGCCGGTTTGGCAGAAATGTGAAAAATACGTCCAGAAAAACTTTTGCTTGTTGAAAAAAGTGCTAACAAAACTCCTGATACGGTCGTAATGTCAGAGGCA
>CAYLJQ010000872.1:0-2959 GCA_964383955.1 uncultured Heliomicrobium sp.
AGCAATGCGCCTAGAAAACTCCAGTATTTAACCGGCATCAGTCGTTGAATCTTATCAATTACCCAGGCATCTGAACCGATCAGGATTTTTTCTTTATCGTTCATCACGCCCCGCACGATCACGTCGGCGGCGGTTTCAGGCAGGGTCTTTGCGACTTTGTCGAAAAACTCAATTCCTTTTTTGACCTCCGAAGGATCGGCTCCGGCACTGGCGCGAGCGTTGCGCGCGATGTTGGTGCGAATGCCGCCCGGATGGACGGTAGTGACGATGATGTTGCTGCCTTTCAATTCATGGCGAAGCGATTCCGTAAATCCGCGCACGGCGAATTTGCTGGTTGCATACGCCGCTTGTCCCGGCGGGGCAATGATGCCAAACACCGAAGAAATGTTGACGATATGCCCGCGCGGTTGTTTGCGCAGCAATGGCAAAAACAGTTTCGTGCCGTAAATCACGCCCCAAAGATTGATCCCCAGAAGCCATTCAAAATCTTCAATGGTCGCTTCTTCAAAAGTGCCGCCCAGCGCGACTCCGGCGTTGTTGATGATCAAATGCGCGCGACCGTGTTCGGCGACGACTTCGCCGACAAACGCCTGCATGCGCTCGCGGTCGGAAACGTCCAGAACATGGGTAGAGATTTTAACGCCAGGTTTTGCTGCCAGACGGGCAGTTTCTTTCAGTTCGGTTTCATTGACGTCACCAAGGGCAAGTTGTGCGCCTTCGGCGGCAAGACGAATCGCCAAAGCGCGCCCAATACCCGAAGCTGCGCCTGTGACAACCGCGATTGTGGAATTATCAATTTTCATCAGCAAAGCCCTCGTGCTGCTTTCGTCCTTTAACAAATGTCAGTCCTACCGGGTCTGTGCTGATGACTGCGACAAACTGCGACCGATCCTGCATTAATCAAAAACCTCTGGGTGGAAAAAGAATTCTAGCGGCGGAAGTGAAGTTGCAGCGCGGAATGTACCCTCAAGCAACGTCAGCCGCAACTTTTTCAGAAGGAATTTGTTTGGGAACTTCCATTGACGATTCAGGGTCTATGTTCGCGAACTTTCAACCGATGCGCGTGAATCGGCTGCGCGCGTGTCCATTCACCAACACAGATCAAAATTATTTGGAGGTAAGTTTATGGATCCGTTTGTTCGGTTGATCCTGACGGAAGGTTACGCGCATTTTTCAGACGTGGCCGGCGCAATGGCTTTCGCCATGCAGGATGGCGCTCCCACAGGGCTGCCATCGTCGCCCATGGAACTGTTGCGGGTGATGAGCTGGTATGGCATCGCCGTGATGGTCGTTTTATTGATTATGTCCATCTATTCGATTGCCGTGATGCTGGAACGCTATCTGACCTTTAGTTCCGCAGCCAAACAATCACGCGAGTTCGCTCCACGCGTCGCAGAGATGCTGCGTTCGTCCCACATTGAAGACGCGATCAAGCTGTCGCAGAAATATAACCGCAGCCATCTGGCGGTTGTCGTCAACTCAGGATTGCAGGAACTGGTTTCGAAGCGTGATCAAAACCCTGACCGGCAAATGCGAAAAGCCAAACGCGCGTTGCGCCGGGCCGCGGCCATAAAAAGCGCGGACATGCAGCGCGGGCTTTCCGCGTTGGCGACGATTGGTTCAACCGCTCCGTTTGTCGGATTGTTCGGAACGGTCATTGGGATCATTGATGCGTTTCACAAGATGAACAGCGAACAGAGCGCCGGGTTCAGCACCGTGGCGGGTGGAATTTCCGAAGCCCTGGTGGCAACCGCGTTTGGGCTGTTGGTGGCGATTCCGGCGGTGTGGATGTTCAATTATTTTGTCAGCCGCGTTGGGCGCTTCAGTGTCGAGATGCACAACTCAGCAGATGAACTGGTGGATTTCTTTCTGCAACAGCAGGATCAAGGCTGAGCCAAAATGGTCCCGCAATGCCGCAAAGAACACCAAGACGTATTTCAATCTTTTGGGTTTCTGCGACGTTGCGTGAATGTTTTTCGGTAGTGGTGAAAATGTAATGCTGATTTCACCGCAGAGGCGTGGAGAACGCGGAGCGTTCGCAGAGGGGCAAAGAGAAACCGAGTTTCCATCGTATGTTTTCTGCGCTTCCTCTGCGATCTTTGCGCCTCCGCGGTAAAAGAGACTTACGCGATCAATACTGTTTCATGATGACCTGTTTTATTTATTGAGTGCGGCGTCTTTCAGATTTTGTCCGTCTTTGGTGTAGCTGATAAAGCCGATCATCATTTCATCGTAAGTTGGCTCGCCCCAGCGGACGGCCTTTGTTGGATCAGGGTTGAATTTGTTTTTCGTTGAATTATCGAAAGTCGAAGTCACCAGAATGCGTGTGCCTTTGGGAATTGCCTTCAGGGCTTTCGGTTCGTAAAACGTCTGCCACGAAAAATCATAGTTCGGCACATTCAGCAAAGTTTCGTGTTTTCCATTCGGGTAAAAGGCTTCGATCCGCTGGGATTTTCCGCGCATGTGCATGTGCGGCCCCAGCGATTGAATGTGAATGTCTTCCGGCACAGTCCAGCAACCTGTCACTTTGTGACTTTCAGCGCCTGCGGGAATCTTAAGATAGGTGTTTGAAACTGCGCGCACCAGCAATTCTTTTTCGGGTTGCTGCTTTGCAAAGATCAGCCCGATGGAAGATCGGTCTTTTTGAACGCTGCCTGCAACTTTGGAATAGTGCATCTGGAAAAGTATTTTCGCACCGGCAGGAACGCGAATCGCTGTTTTCTGGGGCAATTGAATCGGCGGTGCTCCGGGGGCATACGCCGCCAGCCAGACGATGTTGCTGACGCCTTCGTTTTTCGCACTGCGATCCGTGCCTGCTCCACCGTTGGGCAATTGGCAGCCATCGTTCTGAACCGGTGCATCCGCTTTGGTTCTGACCAGAAAACCATCCTGATATTGCGTGGATTCCCGCTCAAATTCAGCTTGCCTCTTTTCCATCTCTTCTTTGGGTGGTTTCGGG
>CAYLJQ010000873.1:0-2945 GCA_964383955.1 uncultured Heliomicrobium sp.
ATTAGCAGGAACACGCGCAATTTCGGCAAAGTTACTGCAATTAGCCCCTTGGCAGCGTTCAATCTTAAAACCGTCTTCATTTGATGAATTATCGCGCCAAGTGAGAGTGCTTGTGTTCCAGTTCCAACTATAACTGAATATTTGCGGTGTAACTGGGGGCAGAAAGAAAGCGTTCCTCATGGTACGCAAGTGAATCCGCATTGTTACGGATGAGGGTTGTCTGGCTATTCCCGACCACGCAAAGATCGCAATGCCATTGTGCGCCGTAACTGTTGGCTTATCTTCCGGTGAGTCCGAATCTGCCAGCGCGATACCTGTTAAATCAAGAACCGCACCTGTGTTGTTAATACGCGCAGCGAAAATATCTCCGCTGCTTTGTCGCGGATAAAGTGCATTGCGTGGGTCGAGCCAGGCAGCCAAAAAACCAGAGCCATCCCAAGCAACGCTTGGTACGTAACCATTCGATGAAACTGAAAAGCCACGTAAAGTCTCGTTGTCAAACGTTCCATCAGCTTTGACTCTACGTGCAGTGATGCCGCCGAAAAGGTCCAAGTCCTGAGCAAAACCGGGCGTAGTTCTTCCTCTGTAAATCACTAACGCAGAATCCCCGGCAGAAGCAACTTGTGGGTCTAATCCCCAACTGATGGTTTGGCAATCACCAAGTGGGCCAGAGATTTTGAATGCGTTGCCTACCGTTCCTTGTTGGCTGATAAAAGCTCCCCAAACGCAGTTGCAGCCGGACGAGTCCGTACCTGTCCAGACCATCAACCAGCGGTCGCCGACTGTCGCCAAACTGGGGCGGCTGAAACTGCCGCTGAGGCCAATGGCGCTGGGAAGAATTGTTGACGATTGAAAAATCTGGCCGCTTTCGCTGATTCGTGTCGCCACAACGGAACCATCGAATTGAAAACTGCTGACAACCAGAAACTCTCCATTCAAAACTGCTACGTCAGCATTCTTGCCTTTAGAGATTCTGAATGGCGATGCGTCCAGCGGTTCGCCGTCTGCTCCCAGCCGTCTACCATAAATCGTGCCTTGCTGCGATGTGAAGCCGCCCGAAGGTTCTTCAGAGTTTTCCCAAACCACCAGATAAGATGTTCCGTTCCATGCAACTGCTGGATTGGTGATTGCCGGATAACCTCCGTCCAACCTGATTGGCTCTGTGCTTACAGGATTGCCGCCGGAATCGAGCTTGATCGCCATAATCCGCGAGTCGCCGGAAAACTGGCTGCGGTAAGCCAGCAGAAACCCATCGCTTCCAGCGGTCATTTGCGCCAGACTCTGGCGTGGCGCACTTACGCCAACAGGAGTTACTGGTGTCGCCATTTCATTGGTTGTCAGGCCGGCGGTCAACACGTCCTGGTCTGGTGATATGTAACTGGCCGATGCGTCAGCGTAAGGCTGATAAACATTCTGCGTCATCCAAACGACCTGCACTCCCCCACTCGGCCTTGGCGCAACAGCAACCAACAAGTTGCGATCGTTGCGCTTCAATTCCACCCCGTTGTTTCCGACAGGCACGCCATTCGGCACAATTTTTGCGGCAAAAATTGTGGAGTGCTCCTTGAAACCAGCGATGAAGTAATTTGCCCCGTCCCAGCAAACATCCTCGACCGCACCGTCCACGGCCAATATTAGTTGGTCAGAAACCGCCTGTGTGCCACGCTCCACCAGCCACCCCAGATTGTTCATCGCCACAAGAAAGTTTTGCCCATCCGTCGCCACGCTGGGCTTTGACGCGCCCGCATGCCGCAGCGTGAACACATTACTGAGTGGGTAAAGCGCACGATTCAGCCGTTGAGCTTTCAGCATCGAAGTAACCTGATTGACGTTGATGTATACAACCTCGCTCCAAACCAGTAGATATTCGTCTCCCGCAAAAGCGATGTCGGCATGTACATTCACAGTTGGCGGTAATGGGTCTGGATATAAGTAGAGCAGTTTGGCCCCAGTAGCATCAACAGTGCCATCAGCAGACACCAGAACTCCGCTAACGCCTCTTCCCCCAGACCAAATAACTGTCCAGTTGTTACCATCTGAGGTTAATTGTAGGTATAAGGAAACCGACGCTTGGCGGCTGATAAGAATTGGCGTTTGATCCAACACTTGTCCTGAAGGCGCAACCCTGACCCCTTCTAAAACAACTTCGAAGGGATCGTCTTTCTGCGAAGTCCAAACGACCAGCCAATTCTGACCATTCCACGCAACGCCTGGCCTGGACTGGCAAGTCGGGGATTGTGAAAGGATGATAGGCGTCGTATCCACCAACTGCCCGTTTGCATCCATACGCGCAGCGTAAATGTCGTTGTTAGTGCCAGCACCACTACCTCTCCAGAAGCCGCAAGTGTCGATAATAGGGGCGTCATAAATCTGTGAGCGATTATCTTGCCAAACCACGAGGAAGCCATTTGCGCCACCAGCAATTTGTGGGGCCGTTTGATTACCAACCGCTGTATAAATTGTATTATCACCCGGCAGTAGAACAGTGGGCGACAACTGAAGTTGATTATTGGAGGTTGTGCTTGTCAGCACAGCAAGGACCGAGCCAATAAGCAGGAGAGCAATCTTAAGCGACATACTAGGAACAAAGATATTCAGTTGCATAACGGTTACCGAGTGCAGGTAGGGGTGGCTGGGTTGTTAGATGTGGTACGGGGATTAGAACGAAAAATTTTGAATCAAGACCGGTGGGATTTTAGTTTTCAGATATACACAGGTCAACAAGTTTATGTTTTCTCCATAACCTGTTTGTGACTGTCGGCGTTAATCACGAAAATGCACAATGCGGCAAGTTTCAAAAGTTGAAACTTGCCGCATTGTGCATTTAAAGCAGATTCAGCTCAGCGCAATTTGCTTGCTGCTTTTACCTCGCCGGTAAGCTCGTAAATCGGATAGGTCTTCCCTTTTTCCAAATACGAATCCAGAAAATTCCAGCGGACGAAACC
>CAYLJQ010000874.1:0-2942 GCA_964383955.1 uncultured Heliomicrobium sp.
GCAAAACCTCTTGAGGCTACTCTCGGCAAAACGTATCTGTTTCTAGCGCCATCTCTTGCGGAGCCTGTCTTCACTTCTTACTCATTATGCCAGAACAGATGTTTTCCCAGAACAGTTTAGTTATTCATCATCCTCCCATTTGTTGCTGCGCAGGTTGACGTCAGCATCATCTAGCATTTTCAGCCACAAGTCATAGTACAGGACTTCGCGGTTTCTAGTGGCGATCAAAGCGAAGCGGACGGCCTCACCGATACGTTGCGAGCTTCCATTCAACCATTTTTGATGAACCACGTATGGGCCACCTTGCAGAGCCAATAACCGTTCATACGCTAGCTTCGGGCCTGGGATTCGTTCAGCGATCTTAGTGGTTACCACTTGGGTATAAAACTGGGCCAGCCCTTCTTTGATGTTCAGATCCGCCTTCTGGAATGCGTCGTCTTGCCAGAATGATCCTTCAATATCCCGTCCAAGGTGGGTATAGCCATGCGCCAGTTCGTGCGCCAGAACGACCAGGGTAAGGTCTTCGATTCTTACCTCCAGCATGGCGGCAATCATGGCGATGGGAATCCAATAGAGTTCAATCCAGTTGCCTTTGCCTTCAGGATAGAAATAGGCACCAAGAATGTCTTCGTTGATGGCTTTGATCTGTTCCCGTACCTTCTCAGCCAATGCCGCTTGCTGAAGCGCGTTGACGATCTGTTGAGTTTCCACAAGGCCGGACTTTTCTCCTTTTGCCCGATCTGGCAGTTTGTCCCATTGCTTAATCTGATCCCAATGTCTCAACAAGAACGTCAATCCTTCAACGACCCCTCCCAGCTTGGGTTGGCTGAGGATCAACAACCATAGAATGGGATCGTTGTGATCATCAATCAGCCTTGCCAGTTTGTCAGGGAAACCGTTTACAACACGGACTGGGACAGAATGATTTCCTTCGCCAGCCGATAGTCTCATTCCGGTTTCGTTGCGAATATGGTCGCGGATGATCTGATTCCACTGTTTGTATGCGCGCGCTACCCGTTCTTCCGCATCCGGCGGGATCAAGGGTTTGATGATCGAAGCGGCGCGTTCTTGCAGCGCCTTGGCCTCAGCTTCTCGTTCTCGTTGCTCATCTAACACCGGAAAATCAGACATCCCTGATAACCTCCTGGCACCTAATTACTGCTCGCGCCAAATCACGTCTCCCTCGTAACTGAGAATGCCCTGGCGGATGGCACTGTTGATGGCGGATTTGATGGGCGGGCGGGCGGCTTCGGTCAGTCGCGTAAAGCCCAGATGTTCCAGAACGGCGCGGATGACTTCTTCGCGTTCGTAGCGGCGGCCCAGACGCATGACCGAAGCGAAGACTTCGCGGCGTTCTTCCAGCGTGTACTCTTCCATCGAGCGTGCGGCCAAGGCCACCAGTTCAGGACCGTCGGTGGCGATGATGCCGCGCCGGACGGCGGTGCGCAGGTGGTTGCGCAACGATTCTTCCGTCTGGGCCCGCATCCGCTGGAAACCAAGCGCCAGCGAAACCTCTTTCAGCAGTTCGCTGCGCGTCATCCAGCCGCGACCGCGCGTGACGCGGCGAAAGGCGGCCATCACTTCATTGGTTTCAAGCTCCGCAATCGGCGTCGGGCGTTCGGTGGCAGACTCGGCGGCGGCGGTTCGCGCTGCGACCTGCGGGCGGTTTTGGCTGCTGGCTTGTCGGTTAACGCGGGTTTGCGGAGGTAACGGCGGCTCCGCTTCGTCCTCATCTTCCCCAAACAGCGAAGGCGTCGCGGCGGGTTTCGGGGTGCGAGCGGTTCGCACATTCTTCGCGCTCTTCGCCTTCTTTTTCGCGCCCTTGTCGTGCAGCCCGGCGGCCACTTCTTCGGCGTAGCGGCGGTGATTCAATTCCAGCAGGCGGTCGAGCACTTCGCGCCGCGCCGCTTCGTTGATCGTGAAACGCACGCCCTGTTTGGTTTCGTGAAAGTCGTGGCCGAGCCGCAAGTCCGTCCAGCCATACGCCGCCGCGACGGCTTCATCCATCTGCTGATGCAGTTCGCGCAGGCGCTGGATGTCGCCGGAGGATTCTTCCGGGTTGTGGAATCGGTTGTAGGTTTTGGTCAAGCCTTCCTGCCGCGCCAGCATGATGGATTGGCGGTGCGCGTGGTATTGCTCGCCAATATCGGACAAACAATCAACATTCGTGAGCAATGGGAACGTCGCGAAAGCCCAAGTGGGAAGATAGTTAAGGTCACGTTTCATCGTCGTTGCGCCAGGACGATGCGCCCATTCACCATGGATACTGGATGAGATAAGTGCAAAGCTACCCCAGTCATCACGTGCTATGACAACGAGACGATCAGAGAAAACGAACTTGGTGGAAGCAAATGCAAAGTTGTGATGCCCGGTCACTCTCGAAGATACCAAAGCTCGCTTGCGACCTGCCAATGCGGCGGCTAATGCTGGTCGCCAAAGGCCAAATTGCCACCACCGAGAGCGGATACCACGGTTCCAAGATGTGGATTCATCAAGTGCGAGGCGCTCAGGACGAACTCGTTGTTCTACAATTTCGAGGCAGTCAGGGAAGTCTGCGGCAACTAAATTGCCGGATGGAACGGCCTCGTCTCGGTTGAGTGGGAAATCTCTAAAGTTAATAATCCAGCGACTTGGCTGATGAGTGGGATGAGTGTTTACATCTTCTCCATTAAGGTATGGCTTGAGCACTTCAGCATTAACCGGATTATTTGCAAGTAGCTGCTGAGCTTCTTGTTCGCTTAGCACAAAACCAAGTCCAGCAGCTTTAGCTCCCTCAAATGCTTGGTTAGCATTATGAGCGAGCACAAACGGCGAGCTACTGGAACTTGGTGACAAATGTGAGTCAATATTTTCAATCTCACGTTCATCCAACGATGGCCTGAATGCCATACGCTTTTTAGCTAACCAAACAAGACAAACTACTGTGTCAGCAACTCCCGGCC
>CAYLJQ010000875.1:0-2939 GCA_964383955.1 uncultured Heliomicrobium sp.
GGTGGGGGGTCATGGAAAATTTAACGAAGCTTCTAACTGATATTTCAATTTTAACTGCGCATCAAAAGCAGAGCGGCAAGCGGCAGCTTCAACACCAAGAAATCAGTGATTTGCTGCGGCTTGCCGCCACTACTTGTATTTGTTTGCGGTGAAAATTTTACTACTTCGCCCGCTCGGCATTTTCGATCAATTGCCGCTTGTCGTCATACAGTTTCCGCAGCGTTTGCTGATGCGTTTTGTCACCAGGATTGGCCCGAAGCTCGGTTCGGCATTTTTCCAGCGACTCTTCGACCATTGTCATCTGCTTTTCAAATTCACTGCGGGATTGGGCATCCCAACCCGCCTTGAGCTTACTGATCTCAACCAGGCGGCGATTCAGGTCGGCTTTAATCTGATCTTCATCTGGCAAAAACGCCGTCTGAACCCCGGACAAATTTAACCGGGTTGGGTCAGTTTTCGGCGATTGGCCCGATATGCCGTAAATTCCCATGATAATCAAAGCAGCCGACAAAACGCCTGCACCTGCCATTTGTGGAATGGTGAATGTGAATTGGCGAGCTTTGAGACGATCCCACCAGGTTTCTTTTGGAAACTCTTCGCGTGTCTTACGCTCAGAAGCCGGTAATTCAGCTTCGAGTGTGTTGGCGATGCGAACCCACATTGCCTGTGGCGGTGTATGCAACGGCAATTCACGGGCGGCGGTTTTGATTTCGGTTAATTCCAACTTCAGGCTCTGGCAGGTGGGGCAAGTGTCCAGATGTTTTTCGATTGAGCTTGTCTCGTTTCCTGACATCCAGGTTCCTTGACCATCAAGATAATCAGACAACGAATTCATTACTGCTCGGCATTCCATACAACTTCCCTCTCTATTGCTACTTACCGTTCTCATCAATGGCCAGTGGCTACCCGTGTAGCTTGAATCTTGTGAGGATTAATAGGAACTGGCAACTGAACAACTGACGAGTCATGCCTTCTTATTCAGCAAATCACGCAACTTCATTCGGGCTTTATGAAGTTGCGATTTTGAAGTACCGACGCTGACTCCAAGCATTTTGGCAATTTCCTCGTGCTCGAAACCTTCGACGTCGTGCAGGACAAAGACCGTTCGATAACCGCGTGGCAATTCCTTGATGGCTTTGTCCAGCGTTAATCGGTCAACGTGACGCGGACGTTCGGTGACCGATTGAATAAAGTCCTGCAGTTCTCCAATCTCGCCTTCCTCGGTCGTCATTTCGTACTTCACGCCGCGTTTGCGGAAGTGCATCAAAACGTGATTGACCGTCATGCGATGCAACCAGGTTGTGAATGCGGATTCACCACGAAAGCTGCCGATTTTTCGGAAGAGCTGAATGAAAACTTCCTGCGTCAGGTCCTCAGCTTCCGTCGCGTTGGCCAGCATGCGCAAGCATAAACTGTAAACGCGACGATTGTGACGCTCGTACAGCGTCTCAAAAGCTTTAATATCTCCTCGTGCGGACGCCTGAGCCAAGTCGAAATCCGCCTTGGCATTGTATATCCCATTCGCTGTCACGCTGTTCGGTTGCCCCCGGAGCCAGGCATCACAAATTCAATTAGGATTGGCGGCGCGGCGTTGAAGATATGCTTAAAGAACTCCGTCGCAGCTCGTCGGCCCCTGTGATGCCGCCCTAAAAAGTGCGGTTGCTCTATTCGAATCAAATTTAATCTCGACCGGCATAAGGCGGTCATTTGCGAGTTATGAGGCGACGGCAAATTCGGGAATCCAGCCGCCGCAAGGCGCGCCATCATAGCCTAACGTTATGAAATGCCGCAATAACCGGATGAGCGATTAACCACAGAAATCGCCCAACTTCGTGTTCGCTTTTGCCGGGGCCGCGTTGTAGAATCCGCACTCGCTGCTGGGAAACTCGATTGCCCAATCAACAATGGCCCGCAGCACTTTTGATCCCGACGAAAACCGCACTAAATATTTTTGGGAACTCCGCTTTTATGCCACGCATTGGAATCGAACTGAACAACGTCTGTAATCTGGATTGCACTCACTGTTTTCGCAGCATCTACAGAGGTGGCGCTGAAAACAACAAAGATCTGTTTTTGCCGCCCGAACTGCTGGAAAAAATTCTGGTTGAGGGCAAACCGCTTGGCTATAGCCACGTCGCCATCACCGGAGGCGAGCCTCCGATGCATCCGCGCTTTGGCGAATGCCTGGACGTCATCGCCAAACATGGCTTGACCTATCACTTCTTAACCAATGCGCGAAACTTCTCCAAAACCCTGAAAGCCGTCAGCGCGCCCAATCGCAAAGCCAAGCTGGCGGGAATCAGTTTCAGCCTGGACGGCGCGACGGAAGCAACTCACGACAAGATTCGCGGTAAAGGTTCTTATAAAGAAGTTGTCACTGCCGTGGCGATCTGCCACGCAGTTGGCATTGAACCATCCCTGATTACGACCATCAACAAAGCCAATCGCCACGAAATTGATCAATTTGCGTTGCTTGGATCGCATTTGAAAGTCAGGCGGCAGGTGTTTGGGCATCAAAATCCGACTGAGCACAACATGGGCGAGGACTTGATTCTGCCGCTGAGCGAATGGCGGGCAGTTGAACGTGATGTGGCGCGCGTAATGTCTGGATTCCGCCACGAAATTACGATGGCGGTTGGTTTTTACACTGACTATTTTCTGCCTCGCTGTGCGCCATTGATGATGGACGACCTGAACATTGACTATAAAGGCCGGCTGACACTTTGCTGCCAGTTATCGAATTATCGCGACGGCGTAGGAGACGGCGAAGACGTGGTTGGCGATCTGAAAAAGATCAGCTTGTCAGATGCACTCGGCAATTTGATGAATTTGATTGGCAAGGTTCACAAAGAGCGCTTGGCAATGGCTGCCGATCCAGAGCAGAAAGAAAAGCTGCATTATCCCTGCCTTGTTTGCGTTGAACGATTCAGCAAAACCAG
>CAYLJQ010000876.1:0-2938 GCA_964383955.1 uncultured Heliomicrobium sp.
CAGTTCGCGCACCAGGTTGTTGCCGAGGAGGCCGGTTGCGCCGGTGACAAAAGCTGTTCGGTTATTCCAAAACATTTAGGTGATAGGTTTCAGGTGTTAGGTTTCAGAGGGGGTGTGGTGCGGCAGATCAAGGTCGCCGCCAATCAATATCCAAAATCATTCCCACACTTTCCATTCCGCTTGCCCGGCGTCCCAGAGCTGATTGAATTCAAGGTTGTCTTTGTAAGTGTCCATGCATTTCCAGAAACCGGAATGCTGGTAGGCAATCAATTGCCGCTCGGCAGCCAATCGTTCCAGCGGATCGCGTTCCAGCACGCAATCGTCGGTCAGATATTCAAACAGTTGCCGATTGAAAACGAAAAAGCCGCCGTTGATCCATTCCTGCATGACCGGTTTTTCTTCAAAATCCGTGACCGCCGATTCGCCATCCAGTTTGATGATGCCAAAATTCGAACGCGGATGAACCGCTGTCAGTGTCGCCGTTCGTCCATGCGCGCGGTGAAACTCGATCAACGCTTTCAGATTAACGTTCGACAAACCATCGCCATACGTCACGCAGAACGTTTCAGCGTCGCCCAAGTATTTTTCGATCTGCTTGATGCGGCCACCGGTGTTGGTTTCGGGGCCGGTTTCGGCAAAGGTGATGGTCAATTCTTCGCCGTTGGCGTGTTGCCAGCGTAATTGGAAGTCTCCCTCCAAGTCCGGCGACGGTGCCAGGTCGGCGTACAACGGTTCGCGATCCAGGAAGTAATGCTCGGTGAAGTATCGTTTGATTTCATTGCCCAGATAACCCAGACAGAGAATGAAATCGTTCAGCCCGTAATGCCGGTACAGCTTCACGATATGCCACAGCACAGGCTGTTCGCCGATTTCAATCAATCCTTTCGGCACGGTCGCGCCGTGTTCGCCAAGCCGTGTCCCTTTCCCACCACAAAGAATTACTGTCTTCATTCTGGAATAGCCGGTAGTCGTTAATCGGTAGCCGTTCTCTTTGGATTCTAGCGACTACCCAATTCCGACTACTTGAGTAAGCTGTTCTTTTTCAAAAATGCCAGCACCGTCTCGTTGAACTTCTGTGGTTCGTCCATCATCAAAAAGTGGCTGACGCCATCCCATTTTTGATACTCAATGCCGGGGACGAGTTCGCGGATGTACTTCTCGTACTCCGAATTCCAGTTTCCATTGTTGGCCATCAATGCCAGCGTCGGAACTTTGATCTTATCAGTTGGCGTCGGCCAGATGGTTGGGTCCAGCATTCCTTCAAAAGCGCTGACCATCACGTGCTGCGGCGTATTGAGCATTGCTTTCTTGACCTCTCCGCGAACTGTCAGGTCTTTCATTCCCTGGGTGATGTATTCAACTGACTTTTCAGCATTGGCACGGTAAGCGGGCAACCGCAGTGGGTCCAGGAAAGGTTTCATGGATTCTCGCGTTCCCATTGCTTTCAACCCTCCATCGACAATTACTAACCCGCGCGTTTTTTTCGGGAAAGTTGCGATAAAACTGCCACAGGACGGGCGCTCCCATGCTGTGGCCGACTAATGTGGCTTTGGTCACTTTGGCGTCCCGCATGACAGCTTCCACCGCAAGCGCAAACAACTTCATCGTATAAGCAATTTCAGGTTTTTCGCTCTGGCCGTGACCGGGCAGGTCAATGGCGATGACTCGCGTTTGGTCTATGAAGGCTGGAATGTTCGCTTTCCAGAAATTCAAATTGCACGTCCAGCCATGAACAAAGATGACCGCTTCATCGCCTTTGCCGTAATTCTGGTAATGCACCTTCATCTTATCGAATTTGGCAAAGCGATCTTCTGGTTTTACATCCGCAGCCTGTTGTGTTTTAGAGGCCGCAAGCACGACGAGCAATAGAAAGGCAAAAAGGCAGGATCGAAAAATCAGTTTCATTGCATTCCTCTCAATCCGCTTAGGCGGAGTTTTCCATCTCGCGCAGCGACCGGAGCGTATAGAGACCTGTGTTGTGGCCGTCGCTCCAACTGATGCTGTATGCGTACCGTCCGACCGATGCCAGATCGGTGATCCGAATGTCAGGAAATTGTTCGGCTTTCAGGTTCAAGCTCTGCGACGGATGATGGCCTTTGCAACTGGCGCAAGGGCATTCCGCGCGCAACAACGAAAGGCTGAAACGGCCAACGTGGCCGTCATCCCACACAATTTGCAGCACGGAATCGCCGTCTGTCAGTTCCAGTGATTCCGGGAAAACTTCAGTTGACATAGCTGGTTTGTATCAATCAGTTATGAGTGGTTAAATTGCGCCGCTCTTTGCAACGACGCAAGGCATTTAACCATCTGAAGCCGCGCTTCGGCAAACGAAGCAACTTATGTCTTTTCGTGGGAGGAGGAAAATGGAAGAAAACAAAATCGTTAGGATTGACACTTACAAGCCGGAAAACCGCAGGGAAGCAAAAGGTTTTTTGAGAAGCTCGATCATGCTGATCCCAAACTTCCTGAAGTTGATGGGAAGGCTTTTCAAAGATTCGCGGGTGCCGCTGGCAGAAAAAGCGATGCTTGTAGGCGCAATTGCTTATGTGATTTCACCGCTGGATTTGTTGCCGGACGTGATTCCGGTGATCGGCCAGGTGGACGATTTATACCTGATCGGGTTGGTTGTTTTACGGTTGCTGGCCAGGACCGATGATGCAGTTTTGCAGGAACACTGGGACGGTCGAGGCGATCTGGTTTCAATCGTCAATAAGATCCTTCGCGCCGCTCAATATGTTTTGCCAAAGCGCATGCAGCGGATTTTGCTTGGTCGTGTGGACATTGCTCCGAAAATCAAAGGAGGAATTATTTCCTCTCCCGCTGCCGTTGAAGACATTGACGACGCCAGAGGTCGGCAGGCACGGCGCTGACAAGCAACTGACAGCAAACTTCAAAATGGCTGCTTGATCTTTCAAGCAGCCATTTTCCTTTTTCGGAG
>CAYLJQ010000877.1:0-2933 GCA_964383955.1 uncultured Heliomicrobium sp.
CATCAAGAACAGGCTAAATCAGGTCTCCCAAGCTGATTGGTTTGTCTCTCGCAACTCGATTTAACCACCCCAGACTGAATTTTTAGAAAGTTTCGGTTTCAATTTCACCGTCGGAGGAAACACATGACAAAGAGGTTAACCTTTTTTGCTATTGCTTTACTGTGCGCTGTCACGATTGCGCCATTTCTATCGCTGATGGTTTCAGGACAAGGGAATTCCGAGTCCAAGGCAGAGGTAACGCTACCCGACCACTTTGACGTCAGTCCAAGAGCCTTGCGGGATATGTATCCGGATAAAAAACTGCCTTTGCTTCCTCGCGGAGGCAAGGATTTTGAACCGGGCCGCCCGTTGGCTGTCGGCAATGCCAATCCGGCTGGGATTGACGCACTTGTCAGCAAGAGTCTTGGATCGCCATTGGCGCTGATAGACCCAAAAGCTTCTACGATTGGCGTTCCGATTGACCCAACTTACGCTGTGGCTCCTCCAGATACGACTGGCGACATGGGGCCAAACCATTATGTTCAGTGGGTCAACCTGCGCTATGCGATTTACACGGTGGGCCGTGACGCCAGCAACAACATCACCAGCTTCACTCCGGTTCCTGGCTTCCCCAAAAACGGCAATGTGATTTGGCAGGGTTTCGGCGGCACCTGCGAGAATAACAACGATGGCGACCCGATCGTGCAATATGATCAGTTGGCGAATCGTTGGGTGCTGACTCAGTTTGCCGTTTCCAGCACGCCCTATACCCAATGCGTGGCGGTGTCTCAAACTCCCGACCCGACTGGCGCGTACTATCGCTATTCCTATTCTTACGGAACCGATTTCAACGATTATCCGAAGATGGGCGTGTGGCCGAATGGTTATTACATTACCTACAACATGTTCCGTCGCGGACGCACCTTCTCCGGCAGCAAAGTATGCGCCTTCGAACGCGACAAAATGTTGATTGGCGCAACCGCCAGACAAATTTGTGCAAATACCAGTAACAGCTATGGCAGCTTACTTCCGGCAGATTTGGAAGGCACGACGTTGCCGCCATCCGGATCGCCCAATTTTCTGCTGAGCATTTCCACCAGTACCTTGCAATATTGGAAATTTGCGGTGAACTGGGCAGGATCGGGAAGCGGAACGCTGACAGGTCCCACAACCATTTCAGGCGCATCGTCGTTTAGCAGGGCTTGTAGCGGCGGAACCTGTATCCCACAGCCAGGAACGACTCGGACCTTGGATTCCTTGGCAGATCGTCTGATGTACCGTTTGAGCTACCGCAATCTCGGCACACGCGAAGCGCTCTTGGTGAACCATTCAGTTGCAACGGGTGGAGTTAGCGGCATTCGCTGGTACGAGTTGAGCAACGCCACTGGCCAAACGATTTCCAGTGCAACGCCTGTTGTTCGCCAGCAAGGCACGTTTTCGCCATCGGCGGATTATCGTTGGATGGGAAGCGCGGCCATGGATAAAACCGGCGGTGTTGCAATCGGATACAACGTCTCGAACGCAAGCACCATCAAGCCCAGCATCCGTTATGCTTTCCGCGGTCCGGCAGATGCCTTGGGCACACTTGGCGGCGAAACTTCTGTCTTGACTGGACCAGCCGTACAAACAGGCACGTTGTCCCGCTGGGGAGATTACAGCACCATCAGCGTTGATCCGACGGATCAATGCCAAATGGTGTTCACCACCGAATACATTCCAACCAATGGCTCCTTTAACTGGAGCACTTACATTCATTCCTTCAAGCTGAGCACCTGTCAGTAACTTTGCTGCATGACAAAAAGAGGGTTGGATATCTGAAGATATTCAACCCTCTTTTTTCGTGATTTTAGCGAAAATTAGACAAACGGAGATGGCGTGAAGCGTTTCTATAAATTTGCAATTGCAGGTTTTATGCTAGCTTTTCTGTTGGCAACTACCCTCACAAGCACTGAAGGCTCAAATTATTTGATGAGGCGATTCGCTCTTCAACAAAACGAATTGTCCGCTGGCACCTGGGGCGGAAACCACGTTAGCCTGGAAATTACTTCGGATGGCGGCAACATCGAATTTGACTGCGCCCACGGCTCAATCCAAGAAAAAGTGAAGCTCGACCAGAAAGGCCGATTTAGCGTAAAGGGCACTTACGCCGAAGAGCACGGTGGCCCCGAACGACAACCGGGAAACGAAAACAGTCATTCAGTCCTATACAGCGGGCAAATCAAAGGGGAGAAAATGAAGCTGACCATTCAACGCAGCGACACTAAAAAGCTGGTGGGAACTTACACGCTCACACGAGGACAAGAAGCTTTTATCGTAAAGTGCAGATGATAGTTTCGCGGTGAAAGCAGCCGTCAGTGAGATGCTCCCCTGATTTTTCCCGCAGTTCTAAAACTTCGGCCCCTCGTTCCTAAATTGTTTGATGGTGGATTGCAATTCCTCCTCACCCAGCAAGTTGGTTTCCTCTGCGGGGTCTTTCACGATGTCATAAAGCTCTTCTCGGCCATTGGCGTTTCGGATGTAATGAAGTGGTTCCTGCAAAATGGAACGCATGTTTGCGGACGCTCCGGTGGGATAACGCCCGGGACGAATTGGAGCAACGTTGACTTCTGATAGAACTGCGGAAGTTCTTACGGTTCCCGGCGGAAGTTCCGAAATCCAATGACAAGCCAGCGAATATCCCGGCATCTTCCCTTTCCCGCCCATGCCTGCGATTTCAAGAATTGTCGCAGGCAGATCGCGAAGCGAGATGGGGTCAGCAACCTGACGACCGGCTGGCACTTGCGGCGGAAAGAAAACGACCAGCGGCACATGCAACAGCGGCATATAAAGAGAATTTCCGTGGCCATGATCCTGGTGCTCGCCGAAACTTTCCCCATGATCGGACGTGATAACCACCACGGTGTTGTTCAATACCCCGCGCCTTTCCAGTTCCTCCAGCAGCAAACCAATCTGTT
>CAYLJQ010000878.1:0-2932 GCA_964383955.1 uncultured Heliomicrobium sp.
CCCAACCACTACTCGTCAGCAAAAATCTGAGGGCGGGGAAGTGTTTTCTGAACCTGCCGCCGCTCCACATTCAACAGCCTTTGACTGGCTAGCCGCAATCGAAACACAACCATCCTTAGCCCGCTGGATGAATCGGGCAATCGTCCTTTTCCTGATCCTTTTCGCACTCTCGGTTCCGCATTCGATTGCTGCTTCGCAAATCAGTCTTGGGCTTGGTCTGATTGGCTGGTTTTTACGCGATTTATTGTTGCGCAAATTTCACTTTGCCCGGACGCCGATTGATTTGCCTTTGATCTGCTTCATTGGGTTGACGGTTCTGTCGTCAGTGTTTTCTGTTGAACCGGACATCAGTTTGCCAAAGCTGAAAGCTCTGGTTTTGTTTGCGACGATTTATTTGCTGGCGACCAATCTGCGACCAAATGGCGTTTGGTTGCTGACGAGTTTGCTGATTGTTTCGAGCTTAGCCGGAGTGGGGTTCAGTCTGCTGGAAAAGTTTCAAGGACGCGGAATGGTTATCGCTTCAATTGAAGCTGACAGCCCGCTTGTCCAAAGCAATCTTCGCCCTGGCGATGTGATCTGGATGATTGCGCGCGCGCGCGTCAATTCGCCGGAAGCCGTAGCCGCCATTCTTCGTCGCCATCGCCTTGGCGAAAAACTTGATGTCGAAGCCTTGCACGCAGGCGACCCGGTTCCCGTCTCGTTGACAGTGACCGATGAGCTGAAGGCAAAATTAAATCCGCTGGGAATTACGACCAGCGGCCGCAGCCGCCAATTTCGTGTTTCGGGATTTTCGCGCCAGTTTCTAACCTATGCCGAACAGATGCAGATTCTGGCAATGCTGGCTTTCGGCGGCCTTCTTGCCGGAATTCTGGGGAATCATCGCCAGAAACGGTGGAAGTGGCTGCTGGTCTGTTCTGCGCTATTTATTCTGTTTGGATTGGCGTTGGTGCTAACAGCTTCGCGGGCGGTGATTGCATCTTTTATTTTGGCGTTGCTGATCGCGTCAATCAGCGCTGGTCGGCGAACTGTGATGACCGCTTTGATTGCAGCATCGCTGCTCGGGGCGTTGGGTGTATATGTTGTAACCTCAGCCAGGCAGCAAATCACGGCAAGTTTCAGTGACGACAGCACATCGCGCCGCATCGGTTACATGCAGGCAGGCTTGCGAGTTATCCCCAAACATCCGTTGCTTGGCGTAGGAATGGATTCGCACAAGCGCCATTGGCAGGAATGGGGATTCCCCGGTGATTACATTACCCACACACATTCGACGCCAATTCAAATTGCGATGGATCGTGGCTTGCCTGCGCTGATTTGTTATGGATGGTTGATTGCCGCGATGCTGTTGGCGGCAACCAGAAGCTTCAAACAAAAAAGCCAGCCTGATAATCAAACTGGCCTTTTCCATTCAAGCTTGCCGCTCGGCACTTTCGGCGCGATTGTCGGTTTTTCTCTCAGTTCGCTGACTAATTACAACTTCGGCGATTCCGAAGCCTTGATGATGCTTCTGTTTGTCGCTGGGCTTTTCTTCGCCAGCAACCGAAAATAAGCCTGTTAGTTCTTCGTCGAATCGTGCGGAGAGGCTTTGTAATGTTCGCGCAGCAAGTCGGCTCCGAAATCTCCGTTGAAGTCACGCCAAACCGAGTGGATGTGATTGCCGTCGTTTTGCGTGTTGTCGTATTCGACCAGAAACGTCGGCCCTTGCAACCGGTAATAGTGCAAATCGCCCTTGTTCAAGCCGCCAGCCCAGGCGAAATAAATCTTGTCCATTCCTGCGCCTTTCAGCTTCGCGCGGCGTTCTGCGGCCACGTCGTCCAGCATTCTTGCCAGATAAACGTCCAGCAATTGGTTGAACAAATCCTTTTGTTGTTTGTTGAGTTGCGTGAACGCGATTCCATCCGGTTTCAGCGGATCAATCTTTAGCTTGTTGACGGTGAGAATGTCGCCGGGAGCTTTTTGATCGTAAATGGCGATGGCTTTTTGCTTGTCGTCAAGAGATGCGACCAGCGCGCGGCCTTTGTCTTCTTCGCCCGCCAGAACGCGCAAACCTTTGTGGTCGCCTACTCGAACTTCCGCCGGGTTCGTGCCGAAAAATGCCGGTGAATTGGAAATCAACTCGCCTTTGACGACTGTGAAGTTCAGCGACATGTGATGGCCTTCAAAGCTCCACGCCCAGCGGTCACGTGCGCCGGGAGTGCCGTAAATGCCAACGTGATAAAGCTCAGGGTCGCGCGGCCAGGTACGTTTTGGCCCTTCAATTTCGCGCAAAATCGGTTCCAGGCTGATGATCGAAGTGGCTTTCTGGTATCCGGCGGCGCTCAGCCCGCTACGCAAAAAATCCATCGCCAGCTTGCGCTGGGCTTCGGTCATTTCCTTTAGCGGAAGTCCTTTTCGTTCATTGCGCGGAACGAAAAACCACTCCGTTCGTTTGTCACTGTCAAACCCGAACTGGGCTTTGGCTTTCTGCTCGGCGTTGAGCGAAGCCAGAAATTTGTTTGCGCTGTCTGCCATTGCGGCGGCGGCCCGCATCTTGGCAATGGTTCCTACCAGCGAATGTCCCAGAATCAAAGTTATGGCCAGACATGACAAAATGAGTGCAGTGAGCCTGAGCGGTTTCATCGTAAGCCTCCGGAAGTTAGTTGATGTTGAGCGGATGGTGCCGTGATTACGGCTGGCCGCACTCTATTCGCATTGGTCAAACCAGTCAAACAAACCGGAGGGGATTTCAATTTTCCCTTTTCATTGCAGCTTCAATCGTGCCCAAGATTGATATGAATGCGTGGTTTTGTGTATTTTTTCTTGCGAATGGTAAAGGGATGGCTTACCTTCCGCCTGCATTCTTTCAGCAATCCTTGTAATGCCGAAAAAAATAAAAGTTTCGATGCGAAGCGGAAAGCCAAATTCGCGGGCTATGGACAGGCCAGACAAGCCT
>CAYLJQ010000879.1:0-2907 GCA_964383955.1 uncultured Heliomicrobium sp.
TGGCTGAGTTCAATCAAGTTAACTCTTTGCCAAATGAAGCAATCCGCGCCAATCAGTCCTCACTTTCGGTTGCCCAGCAGCTTGGTAATACAAACCTAGTCGTCACAAACTCCGGCGCTTTGGCAATGAAATATAGTGAGATCGGGAATTGGGAACAGTCGCTAGTTTATCAACAACAATCAATAGAAGTAATTAGTCAAAAGCCTACTGGCTCTCAACAGCATTGGGCTACTTATGCTGGAACAGCATACCAATTATTTGCGGTTGGGTTTTACTCAGCAGCGCTTACATATCAACAAGAAGCTCTCGATATTGAACTGAAAACTAAACGCCACTTGCAGCTTTCACGTACCTACACGCATCTCGGTGTGATGCTTGGAAGGGAGATGCGTTTTGCGGAAGCAATTCCGTTTGTCCAGGAAGCGGTGAATATCGGCGTTCGACATAAAAGCGAAAAAGTGGGGCAGGAAATTCAGGCCTATAGCGGTTTGTTCCTTGCTGACCTGCAACGTGAATCAGGCGACCATTTGTCAGCCTTACAAAGCTATGAGCGTGTACTCAACCTAAATCATCAACTGGGTTTTGCGAGATATGAATTTGAGGCGTATCGAGGCAAAGCCCTGACAGAAATTGCCTTGGGAAATACCGATCAGGCCAAGCAGGATTTGGCGCAGGCCCTAGCTGTTTTTGAGCAAAACCGTAATCAAATCTCGTCTGACCATGAACGTACAACATACCTTGATAAAGAGTACGAGACTTATGATGCCGCCATTGGATTTGCGTATGCCGAAAACCCGCAAGCAGCATTTGATCTTTCGGAAAGAGGCCGTGCGCGCTCTTTGCTTGAGGCGATAAAAAGCGCAGGTTCTATCAATGTAAAAAACGGGTTGGCGCTGGCTGATCGCACTCAGCCGCTTTCCCTCCGCGTAGTGCAACAGCGAATCCCGGATAAGATAAGCTTGCTCGAATTCACTTGTTTGCCTGACCGGTTGCTGGTGTTTGGAATTTCAGCCACTGGCTTTACGTCCAGCCAAAACGTCATTTCATTGCCTCAGCTTGAACAAAAAGTGCAGGCTTTTAGAAGGGCAGTGTCAGAATCTTCCACGACGGATGAGAACCAAATCAAGGCTCTTGCCGCTGAGTTATATCAAATTCTGATCGAACCGATCGAATCATTCTTATCCGATAAACAGACTATTTGTGTTGTGCCGGATAAAATCTTGCATCATTTGCCGTTTGCCGCGCTTTTTTCTGCTCGACAACAAAAATATCTGATTGAGAATTACGCACTTGTCACAGTGCCCAGCGCGTCAGTTTTCCTGTTGTGCCTTGAACGCGCTCGACGACAAAATTCAGAAAAAAAAAGACCAGGTTTTGGCGGTGGGCAATCCGTATTTTGACCCAGCGACCTATCCGCAATTATCAGATTTAGCAGCCGCAACGGAAGAAGCGAATGAGGTCGCTGCTAATTACAGTCATCACCGCATCTTTACTGCCGAACAAGCCACTGAAGAGACCATTAAAGCGGAGATCAAACTGGCCTCCATTCTTCATCTTGCTACACACGGCATTATTGACGAACGATCCTGGTCTAATTCCAGGCTGGTGTTGGCCAAACCTTCTGTAAGCAGCGGTGAAGACGGAGCGTTGCGCGCTTACGAAATTGCGCAAATGCGTTTACCAAACACTCGGCTGGTTGTGTTATCAGCTTGCCAATCGGGTGTCGAGCGCTTTTATCGAGGGGAAGGCATGATCGGGTTGGGCCGAGCCTTCCTAAGTGCTGGCGCGGCCAGCGTCGTAGCCAGTTTCTGGGCAGTAGATTCCGACGTTTCAGCGGATTTAATGACTGACTTTCACAAACAGTTAAAGACTTATTCCGTGTCTCAAGCGTTGAGGCACGCGCAACTGAACATGCTGAATAGCAATAATGTTCAGCATCGTCATCCATACTACTGGGCGGCCTTCAGCACATTTGGTGCTGATCTGGCGCTTTAATTTCACGGGGAAATATGCAGAACGTAACCAACGAATTACCTCAACAGCCCGAAGCCAAAATCATTGTGGATGGGTTATTTCTCTTATGCGTCAATGAAGAGAAACAGGTGGCGGAAATCGGTGTGTATGAATATGCAAACGAGCACGAGCTTTTCGTCCGCGTCAGTAAAAAAGAGCATGGCGTCGAATCCGAGCTTTTTAAGGGCGGGAAGTTAATCAGAAAGCTGGATGATGACAAATACACGGGCGAAATCAAAATAGGAGATATCGCTATTTCTATTACCGGTAAACCCGCTGATATTGTTGCCTATCATCACCCCGCAATAACTGAAGAATCCTTGCTTAGCGATCCTCGTGAGATCAGCTCGGAAATCGCGCTCAATGACGAGGAGTATTCGCCGGATTTTCGCTGGATCATTGATCTGGAAGGGGCAAGATTTCATAGCAAAAAACTTGAAGTCGTTCCTGGTGTGATTCGCCGGAAAATCCATATTTCGAATGGCATTCTTTACACCGAAGAATGGGCACGAAGGGAAGTAAAGATGGCTTACGAAACCGCTGCCAGGTTAGCGGGGAAGGAGGCGGACAGTCGCTTTTACTACGTTGCCAGCCAACTTGGCATCGCAATTGAACAGATTGATGAAAAGCAGACTTTGGACATCACATACGGCGATCAACAGTCACCTCAAACATTGTCGTTATCCAAACCGGATGAAGGAATCTATTACGAAATCCTGATCAGCAATAATTGTCAGGTCAAAGATGCTGAGAAAAAGAATCGTCAGAGTGATTTTCAAAACTATTACAACGTAGTGGATATTCCGATTGCCGAGAGAATGGAGCTTTGGTTTCTTCCTGGCTCTGGGTCAACAAGATTGCCGTGTGACTTGATCTACCTCGGCGAAACATCCG
>CAYLJQ010000880.1:0-2906 GCA_964383955.1 uncultured Heliomicrobium sp.
GTCATTTATACGCTTGATGCTGTTGGTAAGAAAAGCGCGGCGTTATGGCTGAACCCGCCAGGGCAAAGGGTAGATTCCTGTTGCTGCTGATCGGGTGAACAAGGCAGAGCGCTAACAATTTAGAGTTATCGAATTCGTTTCAATCCGCAAAAAAAACATCGGGTTTTGTTTCAGTGTGTGTGCGTCATTGTTAGAGCAGGACTGTTTTAGCAATGATTTTGTGGCAGGGATCGCAACTCTGTATCTGGTTGTTGGTCCCTGTGTTTTTGTCGTGCGAGGTAGCTTGCAGCCATACGCTTGATGCAAACCACCACTTTTCCAAACTTTTAAGAATGGCGCTTACCGGGTAAGTGCCTGCGTGGTAACAATCTGGGTAACTTGACGGAGTGTTGCGGACTTGCGTCAGGTTGCTGCTAGTTATCGTAAGCCAGCGGTTTGGCAGGGATTGTTGCCGTCGCGAAAAGATTATTGCGGAGCTGTTCTTGGCTCCGGCTCGGACACGTGTTGCCTTCTTCCGCCCAGGCGGATGAAGAGGGTGTTTAGAACCACGCCGTTGATCTTGGCGCTCACCAAAATAAGGAATCGAACATGCAATCTACACACAAGCCCATCGCAGCTCTGAAGGTCGTTGTTAACACGATATTGGTGTCCATCATCCGGCGATGGCCGCGCAAAAAAACAACGGTGGACCAGCAAGCTCAGCACCCGGCCTCAACAACGACGTTTTCAATGCGTAACGCCAAAGATTTGCTGACGTTGCGGCGAATCTCTGCCCTGGGTGGCCTAGTGTGTCTGCTGGTGTTGGCTGTTGCATTCACGTTTAACACCGGAGGCATGGCGGCAGGGATTTGGAGCGCACCCAGCGCACAAAATGGTGTGGGTGGTGGTGTTCGCGCCTCGTTTTCGCGCAGCGTCGAAACGGTGCGTGAATGGCTGGGATGGAACTCATCGGCGGCAATGATGAGTTTCAACAACCCTGTCTCCGTGACGCCGCCAACATTCACCTCCAGCATCGTCGGCAGCCGCACAGGCACTGGCGGCTTATGCACGTTCCTGACCTGTTCAGTCACAAATACCGGCAATGTCGTTGATAGCACGACCACCAACTCCGGGAATATGACAATTGGCCTGGCCATTGCCGGAACCACAAGAATTTCCGTCAATGCCGGAAACGTCATGCCCGCCGGGTATCGCGCGGGCTTTTTGGTGAACGCGGGCGGCGGATTGATTGATCTGAATGTGCTGGGATCGCTTAGCCTGAAAACGTATTTAGGCGGCACATTGCAGGAGACCGCGAGCGGCGCTGGCTTGCTGGGTATTTCGCTGTTTGGCGGCCCTGGCGATAACGCAATCAGCTTCCTGACGACCAAGGCATTTGACGAGATTCAAATTGAAGTGACTTCGCTGGTTGGATTGGGCATCAACTGGAACGTCTATTACGCCTTTGTGCAAACGCCGATGGCGGCCACGCCTGGCGGGGTGACTTTGGGGCTGGGCTTGTGGTTGCGGGCTGACGTTCCCGCCAGCCTGACGCTGACCGGCAACAACATCAACACCTGGACGGATCAATCATCGAACGCTGTTGTGTTTAACGATTCCGACGGCAACGCCGGGCCGGATCTTGCCAGCGGCAGTGGCGGCGGTTTGTTTAACTTTAATCCCTACCTTGACTTCAGCGTTGGCGGGACGCGCACGCTCAGAAATACAACCGCAGCAAATTCGGTGCTGACGACGCAGCAATCCATGCTGACGGCGTATTACAAGCTAGCGGACAATCAGACGCTGTTTGCGATGGATGTGGGCGCGCAGGATGGCGGCATTCAGATGAATGCGCTCGACACCCGGGGAAATACCTCTGATTACTACTACCGTGGAACTCTCACGAACGTTCCGCTCAATGAAGTCCATATCGTGGGAGGCGGCGATGATGTTCCCGGCAACAGCAACATGGATGTGTTGTATGACGGCAAGCTGGCGCAAAACAGCACTGCCGGCGCCGCCAGCTCCGCTGCGTCTTTGACCGCCGGAACGGCAATGGTCGGCAGAGGGTTGAACAATCCTTTTACCGGTTACGCGCCTGAAATTATTGCGTATACGCGCAAGCTGACTCCGGCGGAATTTCAGCGAATCAGTTCCTATCTGGCGATTAAGTACGGCGTGACGATGGATCAAACTTCGCCGCTGAACTATCTGGCCTCGGATGCTTCGGTCATCTGGAACGCGACGACCAATGCCACCTACAAAAATAACATTACGGGCATTGGGCGCGACGACAATTCGGGGTTGAATCAGAAACAGTCGCGCAGCGCCAACACCGCCAACAGCGGGAATTTGGTGACCATTGGTCTTGGCCCCATCGCGGCGACGAACGCTTTAAATGCCGGCACATTCAGCGCCGACAAGAACTTTGAAATTTGGGGCGACGACAACGGCAGCGCCAGCTTCACAACCGCGCTGACAGGCACCAGCCTGACGCGGATGGGCCGCATTTGGAAAGTGCAGGAAACGGGCACGGTCGGCAATGTTGTGGTGCGCGTTCCGGCTTCCGCGATTACAGGGAGCACTCCGGCGCTGGTGCGCAGCACGAATGCGACTTTTGACAACACAGACACGCAAGTGCCACTGACGCAAAACGGCGCGAATTACGAAGCGACGATCGATTTTGCGAATGGCGATTTCTTCACCTTTGCCGAATTCCTGTCCCAACCGGGCGGCGTTGCCAGCAATCTGCTGTTCTGGTCGAAAGCGGACAACGGTGTTGTGGGCACAACGCAGGTCACCAACTGGGTGGATCAAACCGGCTTGGCGCACGATGTCGGCCAGTTGACGCCAACTCAATCCCCATCGTTTGCGGCGGCTTCCGCAGCCTTCAACTTCAATCCTTCGCTGCTGTTCGACGGCGCGAA